>NZ_JAPQLL010000061.1:0-51472 GCF_028981865.1 Wolbachia endosymbiont of Drosophila nikananu
ACTACGTTGTTTTCTTGCTGTTTAATCTGCACAGATGAAGATAACTGAATACCTTCACTATCATGATAAGGGGGCTGGTGAGGCTTGTCAAGTAAGTTTTTTCGTTTCTATTCCCAAGAAAAGCTCGTCATATGGTTATGCAAGAAGCCTATTCGTGTAGTTGTCTAGTTATAAATCACTCACAATTGATATGCTCGAACTATTCTCAGTAAATAAATCAAGCATAATGTTAGGTATTCTACCATCAACTATGTGAACAACTCCAGCACATTCCTCTACCATTTTAGTATATGCCATAAGCCTTCCAATAAATTTTTCTCCTTGAATTTTACCACAATCAATCGATGCATTTAAATTTTTAACAGATATCTTCCTGCCACCAATTTTATCTATTTCTTCACCTGTATCGCTAAAGGTTATCATTTTAGATGCAGAAACTGCAATTGCAATTGTGCTTGCAGTGCTATCGGCATCAATATGATATGTTTCCCCATTTTTTCCATGACCAATTGGTGCAATAACTGGTATAAAATCTGATTCTTCAATAAAAAATAATATATCGGGATTGATTTCAGTGGGCCTACCGATGAATCCCATGTCTAGTATTTTTTCGATGTTATTTGATCTGTCTTCCTTAAGCGTAGTGCTTATCTTTTCAGCTTTTATTAAGTTGCCGTCTTTTCCACATAATCCAATGGCTGAACCACCAGCAGAATTTATATGCTGAACAATTTTTTTATTAACTGAACCACATAGTGCCATTTCAATGATTTTCATAGTGTCTTTGTCTGTAAGTCTGATACCATTCACAAACTTACTGTCCATACCCAGCATTTTTAACACTGAGTTAATTTCATATTCTCCGTCATGAACTATCACCGGATTTATACCAAGCTGCTTTAATAAGACAACATTATGCACAAAAGTATAGAATAGTGTTTCATCTGAGATCGTTACGCTGCCACATTTAATGACAAAAGTTTCACCCACAAAGCTAGGTATGCTAGACAGCACTTCAAGTAATATTTCTGCTTTTTGTTCAAATGATACTTCACCCTTTAAAAATTCACTACTTTTCATTTTTTTATCTTGTAAACTTGAAAAACTCATCTCTTACCTTGATTATTTTATGCTTAATACGTATGCTTATTTGATGAATTGACACATTCTCATTATTAATCCATTTTTGAGTATCTTCTAGAATGGCATCTAGGCTTTTTTGACTCACTTTATCTATTTTTGTTAGCACAACGTTAAAGTTAATATTATTATATGTTAACCAATAAATGAAGTCTTTGTCTATTTCTTTTAATCCTACCTTGCTATCTATCAATACAAACACTCTTCTTAGATTTTTTCTTTTAATTAGATAATACTCAGTTAAGTTTAAATATTGTATAATTTCCTCCTTACCTGCATGAGAATAACCATACCCTGGTAGGTCAACAAGTCTGAACTTATCATTGTACATAGAATAAAAATTTATTTGTCTAGTGCATCCAGGTTTAGAGGAAACTCTGGCAGCTTTTTTGCTGTTTATCAGTAAGTTGATCAGACTGGATTTTCCTACATTTGATCTACCAGCAAACGCAATCTCTGGAGCCGACTCATCTGGTAATGATTTCATGTCCGAAGCTCCAAATATGAAATTGCAGCTTGATGTTATCTGTCTTGCCATTATATTCAAGTAGAAGGTAGTAGATATATTATAGTGTTATTGCTTGATATAAGAAATTTTTTATTTCAGTATATATTACTTAGCTAGATCTGTACTATATGAATATAGAGAATAATTTACAAGACTTAAAGAAAAAATTTAGTGATATAGAAAGGAACTTGGAAAACCCTACCAAATTAAGTCAAAAAGAATTCATTACCCTTTCAAAGGAATACTCTGAGCTCAGGCCAATAATCAAGATAATTGATGAATATAACACGCTGAAAGAGGAAGTTTCAGACTTAGAAGAAATAATGAAAGATGAAAACAGCGAAGGTGATATAAAAGAGTTAGCAAAAGAAGAATTTTTCGAAAAGCACAAGGTATTATTACCAAAAGTAAAAGCAAAACTAAAGTTAGCATTATTGCCTAAAGATGAAGATGACTCAAGAAATGCAATATTGGAAATCAGAGCAGGTACAGGAGGAGAAGAAGCAGCATTATTTGCAGCAATGTTATTTCGTATGTATCAAAAATATGCAGAAAGAAGAAATTGGAAGTTCGAGCCAATAAGCATTTCTAATACAGGTATAGGTGGCTATAAAGAAGCTTCTGCACTCATTAATGGAACAGAAGTTTTTGCAAGGTTGAAATTTGAATCAGGAGCGCACAGAGTACAGAGAGTGCCAGAAACTGAATCCTCAGGAAGGTTACATACCTCTGCCGCTACTGTTGCGATATTACCTGAAGTAGAAGAAGTTGACTTTAAAATAGAAGAAAAAGACTTACGAATAGATGTTTATAGATCCAGTGGTCCTGGAGGGCAATCAGTGAATACAACTGACAGCGCAGTAAGGGTCACCCACTTGCCAACAGGGATAATTGTAATACAGCAAGATGAAAAATCGCAGCACAAAAATAAAGCTAAAGCGCTTAAAGTATTGAGGGCAAGGCTATACGAAATTGAAAGACAAAAAAAAGAAATGGAAAGGTCAACAATGAGAAAAAGTCAGATTGGCTCTGGTGATCGTTCCGAGCGCATAAGAACATATAATTTTCCACAATCAAGAATAACAGACCACAGAATTAATCTAACTTCACATCGGCTAGAGCAGATTATAAAAGAAGGTGAACTAGATGAATTTATTGAGGCATTAATCTCACGTAATGAAGCAGGAAGGCTGGCCGGGGAAAGTTAATCGCTCACATCTGTAAATTGAATTGTGCCTTCTGATACGTTAAAATAATGCACCATATCAGGAAAACTAGATACGGAAATGTCAATTTCAATGAACTTAGCAATTAGAGACAGGATTAACAAAGATGGTAGTAACATTTGAGATTTTTAATTAATGAATAAAAATCTCACATTTAAAGCGTTGAAAGAAGAACATTTTTTACTGTTATTAAAATGGTTAGAAACACCTCATGTGAAGCTATTTATTTCCTCTTACTTTTTCAACAGTCCGTCTAAATTACCACAAGCAGTTTAATTTTTCATCATTATTCAAAAATATGCAAGAAGCTTTATAGAAACTTAACATAATTTTATCATAAAAATGTCATTCTTAAGTCCTATGTAAAAACAAATTTTGGCACTAAGTGAATCTTTTTTAATTAACTATGAGCTGGATAAATTGGAAAATAAATTTTGTTTACTTTTATAATACCTTAAGATCTAATATCACTTTATCAGTCAAAAGTATCACAATAGGCTAGTATGTTCCTTACTCTTTTCCTAAAAATATTACCTATTTATATTACAATATTTATTGGTTATTTAGCAGGAAAATGTCTTAAAATTGACAGAAACACTATATCTCAAATACTCTTTTATATAGCTAATCCAATAGTGATTTTATATGGAGTCTCTCATACAGAAGTTAATTTAAAAGTAATTTCTCTGCCGATTTTGATATGGTTTATAGGTAGCACTATGTCCTTATCAGTGTATTATCTTTCTTCTTTTTTATTTAAGGATAACACGAGAAACATATTAGCGTTTAGCTCGGGCAGCACAAGTATGGGTTATTTTGGCCTGCCGATAGCCATGGCTTTATTTGATGAAGATTCAGTATCTGTATATGTTGTTTGTTATATAGGAATGGCGTTGTTTGAAAATAGCTTAGGATTTTACATAGCCGCAAATGGTATTTATACCGCAAAAGAATGCATATTAAAGTTGTTCAAACTTCCTTCGCTTTATGCGATGGTTCTGGGCTTCTTTTTAAGTATATACGATATACAAATACCTACTTTTTTAACAGATGTTATGATGAATATTAGAAGTACATTTGTTACACTAGGAATGGTGCTACTTGGAGTGAGCATTGCGAATATTACAAGCTTTAAAGTAAATTGGAAGCTTGCTTTGATCACTATTACAGCAAAGTACGTATTCTGGCCATTATTTGTTTTAGGAATCGTTCTTATAGACAAACATGTTATAGGTGTATACGACGAGAGTATATATAAAGCACTGATGTTGCTAGCTATTATTCCAATTTCTGGGTCCAGTATAATACTTGCTAATATTTTGAATTATCAACCAGATAAAGCTACTCTGTTGCTTCTAATCAGTACTGCAGTGGGACTATTTTATGTTCCACTAATAATATCATTATTTTTCTCTAAACTTGTTCCTTTTTGATCAAAAATTTAAGCGCTTGCATAACCATATGAAAAATCAATAGCCCACTTTTTTGTCATTCCAGCGCATGACGCTGGAATCCAGGAAAAAGGATGATGTCATTCCAGTCTGGGATCCAGCCTTCCTGCAATCTCATCGAAAACATTGTAACCACTTTCTATGCTAGTTTGCTTATGAGCAACCTGGATCCCAGACTGGAATGACATCATAGGGGCACTGGGATGACAAAGGAGGGCAGTGTCAGCTATTGGAATGACAAGAAAGGAGTGCTGGGATGACAGTAGGTAACGCAAGAAGTCTACCGCTATTCCACGTCAAGAACAACCATAAGTTCATCAGGGTTCACATAACCTAAAGCATTTTTTGCTTGCTCATCAAGCAGATCTAAATCTAAGCTTTTTTTATATAAGCCAAATACTTTGTTGTCCAACTTTTTCTTTTCAGAAGAGACATCCTTTAGCAAAAGTTTATTGTACTCGATTTCTTTTTTTAAGTCTATTAGCGTCAATAAGCCACGTTTACCTGTAATTGTGCTAATGCTGAAATATAATGTAAGAGAAGAAATGAGCAGGGCTGCGCTTAAACACAGTAACTTTTGCTTCTTTTTAGATATAAGCACCGTACTTTCACATACAAGAAATGTATAATATGAAAAGGTGAACAAAAAGCTAAGAACCTTGACGCGCTTTACATCTTGGCTTTACCTTGTTTATAATGTAAATCTTACCACCCCTTTTCACAACTTTACAATTTTTATCTCTGTTACGATGAGATTTTAGCGACCCTTTGACTTTCATATCTATAGTAAGAATTAAATTACCTTGCATTATGATCACTTACAGAGAGTTAGTCAATTGATAAATTTTTCACATTTTATTAAAATACTGTATAATTGTTGCTGATACTTCTTCGATTGACTTTTGCGTGACATCAATAATTGGCCAGTTATTCTGCTTAAATAGTTCCTCTGCTTCTTTAATTTCCTTTTCTACTTTCTCAGGATTAGCATATATATTGTTATCTTCGTTATTAATTGAAGTAAGTCTATTTTTGCGTATTTCTATTAGCCTACTTACGTCTATTGTTACCCCTATCGTTAGTTTATTTTTTAATTTTGCCAAGTTGACATAAAAGGGTACTCCACTAACAAAAGGAATATTTGCAACCTTATAGCCTCGATAAGCTAAATACGTACTGGTGGGAGATTTTGATGTACGTGAAACTCCAACCAAAATTATATCTGCTTTATCAATATCTTGAATACTTTGTCCATCATCATGATTAATAGTGTAGTTTATTGCCTCAATGCGCTGGAAATATTCGTTATTTATCTCAGTATGCAAGTCAAGCTTTTCGTCTTTTTCAATTTCAAGATAGGACGAAATTTCTCTAATAATATGTGATAATATTGCTCTATAGGGAATTTTCAACTTTATACAGTTATCTTTTAGATATTTTCTTAGCTCATCATCAGTAATAGTGCATATAACAAAGTTATGCTCATCACTTTTCTTATTAATTTCCTCCAAAATTTTGTCAACCTGCTCTTCTCCTTTCACAAAAGACCAAACATATTCAATTGTTTCTACAGAACGAAAGTGTTTCAGAGCTGATTTTGCAACTGATATAACAGTTTCACCACTTGAATCTGATACTAAGTGTAGATTAAGCTTTTTAAGGGTCATCAACGTTATACTAAAAATAATAGCAAGCAATCTGCTACTGAAATTGTGCTAATTTATTATACTACGTAAATATAGAAAAACTATCTTGTTGATAAAACTCAAACTAATTGATAAATTCTTAACACAATTATTCTCAAAACGAATGTTTTTATTAAAGCCTACAAATTTCACTTCTTTTTCTAAAAAAGCACTACCTTGGATTGGGATTATTTGTTTCGCATGTTTTTTAATTGGAATGTCTTTGGCGTCATTCTTCTCCCCAGAAGATTATAAACAAGGAGAAATTGTACGAATTATGTACATTCATGTGCCTTCTGCATGGCTTGCTCTTGGAATATATGGATTAATTGCATTACTCAGTTTCATTTCGTTGGTATGGAGCAATAGCATTGCTGGTGTTTTAGCGCATGCTGCTGCTCCTGCAGGGACAGTCTTTTCTGCAATATGCTTAATCACAGGTAGCATCTGGGGAAAAGGAACCTGGGGCACTTGGTGGGTATGGGATGCAAGGCTTACTTCAATGCTAATTTTATTTTTCCTATATGTTGGCTATCTTTCATTGTGGAGTGCTTTTGATAATGAAGCGAGGGCAGAAAAATCAGCAGCAGTATTTGCCATTTTTAGTGCTATAAATATTCCTATAGTAAAATTTTCTGTGAATTTATGGTCTACTCTCCATCAGCCAGCAAGCATTTTGAGAAGAGGTGGAGTAGCAATAGAAAGTTCTTTGCTGTTGCCACTCATTGTAATGTTTATGTTTTGTACCACATTTTTTTTAGTAGTGTGGATACTGTATTCGCTTTACTTAATTAATTTATATAAGATAAAGAGAGAAATTAGTGTGCGGTATTAGATAGTCTTGCAATTCTATAGAAGAGTATGCTAGAGAGCCTACCAGTCTCTTTAATGTAAATGCCCATGTGATTCCATAGATAATCTCTGTTTTTTTATTCTATCTGTCCATTTCTCATTTTCTATACCTTGTTTGTTGTCTACTTTTTTTTCTTGCTCAACAATTGCCTTATCCACCTTCTGATGAACTGCATCAATTGCATTAATCGCATTTTTTTCTTTGTATACTTCGCTTTTTCCTTCAATAATTAAATTGGTAAAAATATTTACAACAAACTGCACTTGATTATGATTAACCTGACCTTTTATCAAAGAAGGTAAAGATCTTAATTCCATTATATGTTGACCTATGTTATTCTCTATGCCTTCTGTATGCATTAACTTTATTGTTTTATCATTAGATTTTTTCAATACTTCTGATGCTGTTTTACCTTGAAAGGAAAGCCCTAAATTATCTGCTACTTCACTTATTAATAACTCTCTGTTTTCTTTATCATCTTCCAATTTAGCATAATCACTCAATAGATCCATAGCGGTAGACACCTTGATTGCAACAAAATCATTAGTATCTTCTAGAGCAGAGCCTGATCTCAACAACCTATCTCTGAGATTTTCGCTTAAAAGATTGATAAACTCTTCATTTGCATCCGATCCTGTAGTAGATATTGTACCATCTAAATAGTTGTTTACTTTGATTTGAGTACCTAAGCTATGATCTATTTGTATTTTTGTCTCAGGTTTAAATCCTAATTTTGCACAGAATTTCTGAAAATATTCTTTAATAATGTCAAACAAGGTCTTGCCATTGTCTTTATAGTTTTTCAATTCTTCAGGAATAGTAAGTGATAATTTACCTTCTTTATATGTTATACTATTTTTACCATCTTGAGATTCAAGTGTGAATTCTAATGAGCTGGATAGGTCACATATTTTCTCTTCCGGATTGTCAATCGTGGTTATAGGCATTGCCATATCAGACGTCACTTTTATGCGGTTGTGGTCAGTGCAGTAAATGTTTAGCGCTTTTTTAGGACTGTGTGGAGTTAAATTACAACTACTGAGTGCGGCATGAGATTCATTAAATATACCAGCTCCATACCCTGCTTGATTACAATTAGTGACTAGCTCTTCTAAAATAGCATTACTTGGAACTTCTGCTCCAGCGTATCTAAACATTTTCTTGAAAACTTCTTTTGCAAAGGAACGGTAATCCTTGTTTTCATCTCTCTCTGTAGGTAATAGATGGATATACCCTTGGCCAACATTGTAAAATTCTTCAAATTCTTTCTTATATGAATCGGTTTTTTGATGATTGGCAGTTTTGGGATTTTCACGGTGATTTTTCCATAGCTCACCCAATGCATTACTTACAAGCTCTTTCTCAATATCTTCAAATACTGAAGCAACAAATGCTTTGCCATGATCCGTATCTATTTCTCTTGTTCCTTTTTTGTTAAATATTTTGTCATTATATATATCATCACTATTAAAAAGTTCGCTTTTGCGGTGCTTAGCTCCTTCCTTAAGTGCAATAATAAAATTTTTATCTATTTCTTTTCCGTTAATAATAAAATTCATCCTTTGAAAATCTAAGAACATTGTTTCACCAGAATTTGCTAATTTATTAGCTTGATCTGCTCTTAATTTATTAAAATTGAACTCTTTAGCTGTGGTCTTTAATCTAACTGCTGGACTCTTATTATTTCCCTTTGCCTCTTTCATAATTAATACCTCACTGTAAAAGTATTGTAAATTATATTATATAATGATGAATAATCTGATAATATATTAAGAAGATCGATAATATATTTCTTTATTTTAGGAATACAGGGAAGGCGTAGATTTCTCTTTTCATTTGTAGCATGCTGCATTAATATTTACGTATTAATCTAGAAAATAGTGATGAATAATATTGTAATTGTTGGTCTGCAATGGGGTGACGAAGGCAAGGGTAAAATAGTAGATTATCTTTCTGAAAACGCAGATGTAGTTGTGAGATTTCAGGGAGGAAATAATGCAGGGCACACTATAGTAATAAATGATGAGGTTTATAAATTAAATTTACTGCCCTCTGCTGTTTTGAGAACGGGCAAAATATCTATTATAGGAAACGGTGTTGCTCTTGATTCACATGCTCTAGTCTCAGAAATAGAGTCATTGAAAGTTAAAGGAGTGGACGTAAACTATAACAACTTGATGGTATCCGAGAGCTGTCCATTAATACTTAGCGTACATAAGGACAAGGAAAAGCTATTTGAAGATCTAAACGGAAATCACAAAATTGGTACAACAAACAAAGGGATAGGGCCATGTTATGAAGATAAAGTTGGCAGGAGAGCTATACGCCTTTGTGACTTAGAAAACGCAGATGAGCTTAATCAAAGAGTGGATGCTCTCCTGAGTTACCACAATGCCATCAGAAAAGGCCTTAACTACCAGGTGGTTAAAAAAGAAGAAATATTAAAGGAAATTCGACAGATTTCAGAAAAAATTCTTTTATATAAAAAACCTGTGTGGAAGATACTAAATGACTTTATGAAAGGAGGTAAGAAAATAATATTTGAAGGCGCTCAAGGCGCATTTTTAGATATCGACCACGGAACTTACCCTTTTGTTACTTCAAGTAATACCGTAGCATCGCAAGCGATAACAGGCTCAGGATTATCCTCCAATGCTTACATTATTGGTGTGGTAAAAGCTTATACAACAAGAGTGGGCAATGGTCCATTTCCTACTGAACAAAATAACGAGATTGGTGACAGCTTATTTTCTATAGGCAAGGAACTTGGAACAGTAAGCAATAAAAGAAGGCGCTGCGGATGGTTTGATGCAGTTTTAGTGCGCCAAGCTGTGCAACTCTCTGGAGTTTCAAGCATTGTATTAACCAAATTAGATGTTCTTGATTCTTTTGATACAATTAAAATATGCATTGGTTACAAGTACAGCGGGAAAATGTATGATTATTTACCCGCATCACATTCAATACAAAAGGAATTAGAGCCAATATATGAAGAGTTTCCTGGCTGGAAAGAAAACACTCAAGGTAAAAGGTCGGTTGAAGCATTGCCTATCAATTTAATAAAATATATAGAAGGGTTAGAAAAATTAATAGGTATACCAATTCATCTAATTTCAACTAGTCCAAATAGAGAAGATGTTATTAAGCTTAAAAATATATGAAAACGTCTTGTTAACTTTTATCCAATAAAAAAAGGTACTTGTGTAATTTCAAACAGTCTATTATGCAAGGTAGTACTGTAAACGTACAGTGAGCAGTGTGGTTTTTTTTAATATATGTTATAATATAAATATAGTTAAAGGAGGCATATTATGATTGCAGATTTGACTAAGGGAGACAAAGCAGCAGAGGCAGGAAAAATAGGTGATCAATTTGAAAAGCATTTTTGTATTGGACCAACTTCACTGAATAGGGAAGTTTATTACTCTACGCTTATCTACCATACATTCAAAGAGTTATATTCACAATTAGGTGATATCTCTTATGCTAATAAAACGAGATCAGAAAAAGAAATAATCGATTTTTATGTTCTACCTCAATTTGCACGTTTTAAAGAAATTATTGATGAAGGTATAAAAAAAGATCCTTCGTTTGCAAATTCTGCTATTGTAAAGTTTTGCTACTCAATTATAAAAGATAATAAATTACTTAAAGAATTAGAAGAAGTTAGTATTCCTGCCAAAAACTCCAGTGTAAAGGCAAGGATAAGCTTTCAACTGAAAAATCTGAAAGAAAAGGTGTGGTTCTTAAGAGAACTAAAGAAAAAAAAGAATTTCACTTACGTGCAGGGGGCTTTTGGGGATGAATGGAGTTTTTATGACCTAATAAACGATAGAGATTTTAAACAAACGTACATAGATAAAGCAGTAACAGAGTCTGTTAATAAGAGCTTTAAGGAAGATATAGATAAATGTATAGAGTTGGCAGAGCAGGGAAAAAAAGCTGCAAGTAAATATTTTGAGAGGAAAGACGTAGAGCTTCAAGCTTATTACACAGAAACTGATAACGCTCATAGAGTTTTGAATGTTAACCTTATTAATTACAATAGAAGTGAGCCAACAAGAATTAGTGACATTTTACAGCAAGAGAAAGAATTGAATATCTATTGCAATAAAAAACATGAAATATACGCTTATCAAGAAGATAAGAAAAGATATTATAAATTTAAAGAAGGCGCATATTATGGAATGACAAGCACTTGGCCTGCAAAAGATGGATCAGGAATGTGTACCATGATTATGAATGTGAGTAGCGATGGCATAACTGAAATACTAAAATTTAATGGCGAAGATTTTGTGTCATCGGAGGAGATCCTAGAATTAATAAAGCAAAACGATGAATTATATATTCAAGGTCTCTCCTTATATGATGCTGTAATGAAATCACTAGAAAAGAGTAAGGCTGCTGATGTTGTACCTACTGCTAATAATAATTTGCAAAATGAATCTATAGTGGCCTATCAGGACAAAGAACCAGAGGGGAAATTAGACCCTAAAGTTGATGCTGAAAATAGCCTTATTGAAGAGTCAGAAAACAAGTATGAAGAATTTCCAGAAGATATGATGCTTACACTTGAACTCACTAAAGATAATGCATGCAATGATGATGACATTATAGAAATGCTTAATGGACTAAAAGAAAAAATTCGTATTGATGGACAAAGGAGCCTCAACGATCAATTTTATATCCTAAAGGGGGCGTTTCTAGTGAGCTTGATAATGAGTCTTATGTTCAACAACAAAAGGAGAAAGGATTATCCAGATCTTCAAGCCTTGATAGCGATGAGGAAAATTGTGATAATGATTTATCTTCTAAAATAAGTTCTATAAGTTCTGTTGAGAAGGTGGCAGAGAGTAGAAACGTAGGTAAGGTTATTGGAGGTTAAGTAGCAACTTAAGTTGGGTGCAAAAGGTCTTTTGTGTTGATAATAATTTAAAATCTATAGTAGACTGAAAAAGATTATTAAATTATAATATAACATATGATAAAAGACGAGAAATCGAAAACAATTTTTGAAGTGGAAGGGGCAGTAACTGCTTTACTACCTGCAGCAGAATTTAGAGTGAAACTGGATAATGAACATGAGATTATCTGTCATGTATCAGGGAAAGTGAGAAGAAGTAAAATACGCATTATTATAGGGGATAGGGTGTTAGTTGAGATGAGCATTTACGATAGGAATGCGAAAAAAGGTCGGATCATTAGAAGGCTTAAAGGTACAAGTGACAGAACGATCTCTAAATAATCTTATTCTTGCTTCATCATCGAAAAGGCGTATAGCTTTACTAAAACAAATCAATATTAAGCCAGGCTTAGTTTTGCCAGCAGATATAGACGAAACTCCTTTGAAAAAGGAACTTCCGAAGGATTACTCAATCCGTATGGCAAAAAGTAAAGCTGAGAAAATACAAAGTTCAAATCCAAATTACTTTGTGCTTGGTGTTGATACAGTTGTTGCTTGTGGTAGAAGGATATTGCTTAAAGCTGAAAACGTTGAGCAAGCAGAAAAATGCATCCGCTTGTTATCAGGAAGAAGGCATAGAGTATATACTAGTGTGTGTCTATTAACTCCCGATCAATCTAAACAACATATTAGAACTGTGGTTACGATAGTGAAATTTAAACGTCTCAGTGAACAAGAAATTAAGTATTATTTAGCATCAGAAGAGTGGAAAAATAGGGCAGGGGGATGCAATATACAAGGCCTAGCTGGGATGTTCGTATTGTTCTTACGCGGCTCCTACTTTTCCGTTATAGGGTTACCATTACATGAAACCTATTGTTTGCTAAGTAATTATTTTTAACTGGGAGTGTTAAATAAACCATACGCGTCAAGTTAAGGCCCAATATAGCACCATTTAGTGGGTAGATAGCCTTTCGAAATCCCTTAACAAATGTGCCCAATAAATCTGTCTTTTTTCGTCACTGAAGTAGTTGTAAACCGCATACCTATCAATGGGATTATACCTGAAATTGCTGCTATTGGAGTAATTGCAACTGTTGTGTTATCAGGAATCACTGGTACTATAGTAGGTGGTGTAGCGGGATATCTTATTAATGTGGCAATAAATCAATGCTGTGGAGCATGCAGCTCAGTAGTTCAAGAATAAGACCAATCCGGTAAAGAAGCATTTGTGGGAGTGGAAACCATTTTTTGATTTTTCTTTACTAAGTCTACTAAATATAGTTTAGAGTTGCTTGGTGATTCTGTTCTTGTGAAAATGATTTCTCTACCATTTGGTAGCCATGCCGGAGATTCAATTCTATGCCCTTCTGAAAGTAGACGTTCTTCTTTGCCATCTGGCTTCATAACTCCTATGTAAAATTTTCCTGACTGAATCTTTGTGAAAGCTATCAGATCTCCTTTTGGCGACCAAACAGGCGTAGCATATCTTCCACTTCCAAAACTAATTCTTTTAGGTTTTTTACTTTTATTAGTAAAATCGATAACATACAGTTGCTGACTCCCACTTATATCAGAACTAAAAACCATATATTTTTGATCTGGAGAGAAGGAGGGAGAAGTGCTTATAGCTGAACCTTTAGTAATTTTTTTTGTCCGTTTACTACTTAAATCCAAAGATAATATATTCGTTTCACCACCCAATGAGTGGGAAATTAAAAGAGATCTACCATTAGGAGAAAATCTTGGTGCAGAAATAACTCCTTCAAATGCGCTGATTATTGATTCAGTGTGGTCTTTTAAATTTTTTAATACTATATAACTTTTACCATTTGCGTATGAGATATAAACAATACCTTTTCCATTTGGTGAGAATCTCGGTGTTGACACAAATCTATCGCCATTTGTTAAGTATTTTATATTACTTCCATCTTGATTCATCACAGCAATTTTACGTACGGATTTATAATTGCTATCTTTTTCTTCAGCAATATACGTAATTTTTGTGTTGAAGTGCCCTTTCTCACCAATCAGTCTATCATGTATCACATCCGAAACGAGGTGACCAATTTTTCTCCAGTCTTTTGCCGGAAAAACAACTGACTGAGTAAGTAATTCTCTTTTTGTAAAAGTGTCAAATAAACGAAATGATAGCTCTAATGCACTACCAGATACTTCGCTTAAACTTACTGTGACTACAGTATCGCTTTTCCAAGATTTAAATTCAGCTTCCGCGCCACGTTTTACATTAAATAAGCCACAATTAGATAAATTTGTTCCTATTACCTTTGCAATATTTTCACTTAATTCGCTTTCCAGCGCTGTTTTACACGTACATTTAGATACAACAAGACCAATGTTACCAACACTGCTTTTTTTTATATCAACATATAAAGCAGCTTTTGTAAAATAAGGAATAAATAACGAAACAAGCAATATTAATTGAACGAATAACTTCATTAGACTTCCTGCTTTGCTCTCTATCATCCCAGCAAACGTTTACTTTTGAAGGTAAACTGCACAACAAACGACGTCATGAAAGTAGCTGATACACAACTGTTCGAACTTCTCGTATTACAGTAGGTGACATTAACCTCTGATGTCATCCCAGTGCTTGACACATAACTATACGAACATTGCAATTTGTAGGTGGCAGGTGGTGTCATTCCAGTGCTTGACACTGGAATCCAGTTTTCTGGCAATTTCATCGATAATGTTGTATAGTGCGCTTGTTTACAATCAATTTTGCTGGATCCCAGTGTCAAGCACTGGGGTGACACCTTTGTGTTTGAGGTAAAATCGGCTAACACACTGCCTCTGCGAACAAATGTTCGTACAGCTGTGTGTCGGAGCACTGGGATGACACCCCTACCGGCAGGGATTGTTCTAAAATCACAACGTTCATATAGTTGTATGCTTGACACTGATTTTTTTTATGGATTCCAGTATTGCATGCTGAAATAACATCAAAGAATACATTGTTAACTTCTTACTCAAATAATGGTTAATAAAAGAGGTACATTTCTATACCTGTTCTATCTGGACTTCAATTATAGGTCTTTTTAGTAAATATTCCTTTAAGATACTCAATATTGAACTTTCAATCTTATTTTTAATTTTTTTTGTTGGCTGCAAACTAAACAACGACTCAACTTTCTTGACAATTTTCTGTATAATAGCTGCATCTTCTAGCGCTTCAAAAACACCAGGTACAAATACTTTCGGTTTAGTAAGCAATTTATTTTTCTTGTTTACAACTGCTGTTACCACAATAACTCCGGCATCTCTCATTCTTTTACGCATTTTTATAACACTGCTCTCCGGATGACGTAGCAGCATACCATCAATACCAAAGTAGTCAACATTGATTGAATCAACTTTTTCTCCGTTCTCCAAATTAACAATATCACCTGGTGCAACCATTATTGCTTTTGCCACACCGCACTCTTTAGCAAATTTTACATGTGCATGCGTGTGAATATATTCGCCGTGAACTGGAATAGACATCTTCGGTTTTATTAAAGAATACATTTCCTTTAACTCTTCTCTTGTTGGATGCCCAGAAGCATGAACATGCTCTGTTTTTTCAGTAACAACTTCTACCCCCATCTCAATAAAGGCATTGAGCATGTTGTGCGCACGAATTTCATTTCCAGGAATGATTTTTGACGAAAAGATCATGGTATCACCTTGCTGCATTTTAAATGCTTGATGACTCTTATTAGCAAGCCTTGAAGTTGCTGCCAGTGGCTCACCTTGACAACCTGTGCAAAGAAGCACCAGTTTTTCCCTTGGAAAATTTACTGCTTCTTTTGCTTCAAGAAACTGAGGAGAATCGGTTAAATACCCACTATCTTGTGCAACTTTTACGATTCTCCATAAAGATCTACCAAGTAAAACTACTTTTCTATTTAGTGCTTTTGCAGCTTGGCTTATCGTTTCAATTCGTGCCACATTTGAAGCAAATAGCGATACAGTAACTAATTTTTTAGACCGCTTTATTATGTTATAAATATTATTATAAATCTCACCTTCTGACTCAGGGTGATGCTTGCTTAATATATTGGTTGAATCGCAAATTGCTGCAAGCAGGTCACCTTTATCGCCAATTTCTTTTAGACGCTCTATATTAGAAGTTAATCCAACAACAGGTTTTGGATCAAATTTCCAGTCTCCGGTATGGAGTGCACTACCCATTTCAGTGCTAATTAATATTGAATTTGCCTCAGGAATTGAATGAGTTATATTTATAAACTCGACGGTAAAAGGACCCAAATTTGTGCTGCCATTTATGTCCACCTCTTTCACAGGTACTGTACCTTCTAATCGAAACTCCTTTAGTTTCTCCTTAAGAAAATTAACCGTAAACTTTGTTGTATATATGGGGCACTGCAACTCTTCCCACAAGTGGGGCACTGCACCGCAGTGGTCCTCATGTGCATGTGTAATTATTATTCCAAGCAAATCTTTTTTCCTTTGAGCAATAAAATCTACATCAGCAATGAGCAGCTCAACACCTGGCATAGTTTCATCTGCAAAACCAACACCAAGGTCGATCATAATCCACTTACCTTGATAATGATATAGGCTAACATTCATCCCAATTCTTCCTACTCCCCCAAGCGGAAGAAATAAAAACTCATTTTTGTTTATATTCATTAAATTTAAATTATTAAAACCTGAGGATAGCAAAACTTCGGTCTTAAATAAAGAAATTTATTGCTTTTACATAGTTTTATAGCTAACCCAAGAAAGGTTTTCCTACGTCATACCGCGATTCATTCGCGGTATCTCAGCATAGATTCCGCTAACGAGTAGCGGAATGACGAATTTGTTGTTTTTCAAATTGTAGGTAAACCTAAGCTACTTTAGCTATAAGGAACTAAGAAGTTTCTGTTGGCTAATAATAACACTATTGTTAAGTTTTCCATTAATAAGGTCAAAGAATTGCAGGATTAAGTGTAAACAGTTACTCCTTCATGTCATTTAGCAGATTTCTTATTTTTTTTTTACTTTACTAAAAAACCCTTCAGATTGCTGTTGTACACTTGCATTTTCCTCTTCTTCAAGTGCTTTTAATAGTTCAATTTGCTTTTTAGTTAAATTTTTTGGATTTAAAGTCTCAACTATTACCTGTACATATAAATCACCACGAACATGTGAGTTCATATATGGCATACCCTTTTCCCTACAACGTAATTTGGTACCAGTTTGAGTGCCTTCAGGGACCTTTACTTTTATTTTAGCTCCATCAATTGATTGGACATCGATTTCGCCACCAAGCACTGCTAGTGTCATTCTTATAGGCACTTTACAGTGTAAATCTGCTTTATTTCTAGCAAAGATTTTATGGGAAATTATTTTCACGTATACGTATAAATCTCCACTTTTTCCACCTCTTGTTCCAGCTTCTCCTTTACCACTTATCCTTACCTTAGCTCCTTCTTCTATGCCTTTTGGAATTGAAACGGATATATTTACTTCATCTCTTCTACGTCCACTTCCACCACATTTCTTACATTTATTTTGTATTACTTCTCCTTCTCCATAGCATGTAGTACATGTTCTTTCGATGGTAAAAAAGCCTTGCTGAGTTCTAATCCTACCGCTTCCCTGGCATGTGGGGCACTGAACTGGTTTAATTGCTCCTTCGCTACCTGTGCCTTGGCATGTATCACATTTTACATTTGTCACATAATGTATAGGCGCTTGTATTCCTTTAAATGCATCTTCTAAGGTAATTTCAAGATCATAACGTAGGTCTGCTCCAGACACTCCTGTCGTGCTCCTCTTTGCTCTTGATCTACTTGCACCACCACCGAATCCTCCACCAAAGAAGTCATTGAATATGTCGCTAAAATCTCCTGCAGAGCTAAAGCCTTGAAACCCACCAGAAGCACCTTCGTGGCCATAACGGTCATAGCTTGCCCTTTTCTCAGAGTCAGATAGAACTTCATATGCAGCTGTTACTTCTTTAAATTTTTCCTCTGCTTCTTGATTGCCAGGATTTCTATCAGGATGATATTTTAACGCTAATTTTTTATACGCTTTTTTTATCTCATCAATACTGGCATTTCTTCCTACTGCCAGCAGATCATAGTAGTCTTTTTTGCTCATATATAATAGTTTAGTGTTTAACCTTTAAAGATAGGTATTGCATATATTAATTTCAAGTGTGACTTCTGTTTCCTATAAAATGTGGTGCACCCTGAGCGACTTGAACGCCCGACCTTTTGATCCGTAGTCAAATGCTCTAATCCAACTGAGCTAAGGGTGCTTTCATAAAGTTAACTTTAGCAGGTTTTGTAGCTCGATTCAATTAATTTGGCTAAAAATAAAACTGTTAATTTTTATCATACGTGAAACCTGCAAAAAATTGCATTTATTTTCTTAAGAATCATTTTATGGTCAAGCTCAAAAAAAACGGATAAGTCAAGCAAAGTTACAAATGTAATTTTGCTTGACTATCCATTTATTACCACCTAAAACAGCTAACAAAGCTATCCCGTATGACATTTTATCTATATCTAATCAAGCATATTAATAAGTAAGCAAATTTTAATATAATCTTATTATACTTATAAATATGCTGTATAGAATGAAAGTATGGATGATTTCATAACTGCAAGAAGGAAAGATGATGCTGTGGTATCTGTTTGTCAGGATAATAAGAAAAAAAACGTATTAATTTTAGGGCTTAATCAAACCGCAAGGAATTTGTTAAAATACGAGGAAGGAAATTTACTTAATAAGCCGTTAATCAATATTTTAAGTGCAAGAGCAGCTGACGACATGAAGAGTTATTTAGAGTATACCGAAAATGGACACGATTTACTTGATGTATTACCTAAAGTGATAGGTTTTTCCTTAACTGATGCTAAAGGAGAAGATATAAAGACAAAAGTAAAAGTTTTCCGCACTACACAATTTACTAGTAATAAAATAAATTATGAGCTATTGATACGTGATATCAGCTTGTCTCGTAAATTAGGAATCTTTAGAGATGAATATCTAATGGGTAAAAAATATAAAAACCATAACTTATTCGATATACCAAACAATGAGTCTACTATTCTAGAGTTATACGTTATATTAAATTTTGCCTTTCAACATCAAATTAATGCAGCTATAGGAGTGATTGGCTTAAATAGTAGCTGTAGTGAGATAAATGATGCACTGAAAGTTATCATAGAACATTTTTATAAAAATTGCCGTAGTGATGATTTTCTAGGGTATATTGATGAGAATAAAGTGCTTTTTGTTTTGATTAACTGCGATGTAAAAAGTACGTCTAAAATAATTAATCGTATACATTCTGCCATTAATAAGCAGTTATTAAAGCGAAAATTACCAAATGTATCAATAATTTATGGGAATATAGCTCAAAAACGGGCAGCAAAATCTACCAGCGGCACCTTCTGAAAAGTTGTTTTTTATTTATATTGAGTTTATTTATGAAGTTAAGGTACTACCTGGTAGCACTGCTTTCATCATTATTTTTGCAGAGTAGTGCTAGCTCTAGAACAATTTTGGATAAGGAAATATTTTATGTAGAACTAGATGGAAAAATAGATTTGAGATTCGGCTACGCCTTCAACAGAGATTCTTTCAGTGCTAAGGCTAAAACTTCAAGTTATTCATACTTGCGCTTTCTTTATTTACAGCAAGTTTATCCAAATACTCAAATGGGGTTTAATGTTAAAGCAGGAGTTTCTGGTATTGCAAACCTAAAAGCGTTAGACATAGAAAAGTTAGACATGGAGGAATGGTATTTCATCATTAAAAATCAGGTGCTTGGATCAATTGAATATGGTAAAAGAAGTTTAGTTAGTCAGAGCATGTTAATTAACACTTCAAAAATTTATGCAGCTGCTGGAGGAGTAAATGGTCATTGGACAAATTATGCAAATTTGCGTGGTAACAAAAACAGAGATAATGGCCCTGGATATGATAAAGACAAGGTGTTCTGGGTCAAGCCCAATATTTATAGCGATTATAATGGACTCGAACTAGGGTTAAAACAACCATCAATTAACTACATCTCCCCTGAAATCTATAACTTTCAACTCGGGTTCAGTTATGTCCCAGGAAAAAATAACTTACAATATAGCAATCTAATTGCTGCTGGCCTTTCCTATAAAAATGGCCTATTAGACGATATAAATTTTACTACTGCCTTAACTGGTGAATTTGCAAGAGAAAATTTAACTGGTTGCTTAGATGGAACTCCTGAAGGTTATGGATGTCGTAATCAATTACTGCACTGGAATTTTGGTTTGAAGCTAAAATTGTTCGATCTTGATTGCACTTTTTCATATGGTAATGGTGGTAAATCAGGCGAGAAGCGTAATCCTGAAATAAATAATACGTATTATATGAATTCAGGTATCGCTTACCATTCTGATTCTCGCAAATTGAGTTTAACATATTTCAATAGTGGTAGGAACATTGCAAGCAAAGGTACAAACAAGTTAACATCATATGCTTTAAGCCTTGAATATCCATTTTTTATGGGCACTTCATACTATTTCGATATTGTAAAATTTAGTACCAAAGAGCCTAAAGTAGAAAATAGCAACTCTGGTTATGTGCTCTTGACTGGACTGAAATTAAGTTTTTAATGAGGTTACATTGCCTCCTGTCATCCAAGTAGCGGATAACATAGAAACGAAAAACTTACTTGACAAACCTCGCCAGGGCCCTTATTGTAGTGCTAAGGGTATTTATGACTCAAAACTTGTTTTTGACCTGCAGGCTCAATGACAAAATTCAGTAAAAAACTCAGAGTATTTATTGGCGGATTACATAAAATTATAGCGGCTGCATGTCTTTTTTATTTTTTCTACATTCAGCCAAATCGCGCTTATTTTAAGCGTTAGCACATTATTACAGCGCCACTTACAGTAATATAGAGTCAAAACTCGCACCACGGGGCTTCTTTTGCCTTTTTTTTCGTTTGGTAAATTTCTTAAACATTTATAGCTAAACGACAACCGTCATCCCTGTAAAGGTCTAGTAATTCGTCATCCCGCTGCTTGTTAGCGGGATCTCTTGTTAGCGGCTGAGATACCGCGAATGAATCGCGGTATGACGGTGTAGATGATGGTTAAGTATCCCGCTACTTGTTAGCGGCTAAGAGATACCGCGGTGGTATTACGGTTAAGTAAGGTGTCATTCCAGCGCGTGACGCTGGAATCCAGGAAACTTAACTTTACACTAGGTAATAAGAACTGGATCCCAGTGTCTGGGCACTGGGATGACAAAAATAAGAAGGCTACTCGGATGACATCATAGAGGCACTGGCCTGACAATCGTCATCCCGCTACGTGTTAGCGGCTGAGATACCGCGGCGGTATGACGGTGTAGATGATGGTTAAGTATCCCGCTACGTGTTAGCGGCTAAGAGATACCATGGCGGTATGAATAGGTGTTGAAAGTAACGCAAAAAAGACATAAAGAACTATTATTGCAGAAAATGGAGGCAATAATGGATCAAATAGAAGGCATACTAAACTTAATTAAAGAAAACATTACTACTTCCTCTTATTACCTTAAATCCATAGGAAAATCTCGCTTGAGTGAGTACACACTACGTTTTCTTTATTTTGCTTATAATTTTCACAAGCAGTGCAAACATAAATGAAGAATACAAATATCCTTTTGGTAATTCTATATGAAATCCATGAAGTATAAGGTACACACCGACAAGTAAAACAAATAAGATAGCAATTACTTTTAAACCTGGATTAGATTTGATTAACTGGGCGGTATAACTTGATAAAAACAGCATTGCTAGCATGGAAAATGTAAACGCTGTGGCAATTATTATCATGTTATAAGTTAGTGCTATAGCAGTTAATATTGAATCAACTGAAAAAACTAAATCTATTAATATAATTTGTAGCACAACTAAAAAAAATTTTGATTTAACGTTTGCTTTCTTTTTATTTTTCTTACATACAAAGATGTCATCTCGTAACTCCATAGAGCTTTTAACAATAAGGAATAATCCCCCTGCAATCATAAGTAAATCCCTTGCTGAAATATTTAGCGATGCAGTGTGAAATATAGGTTTTTGCATTGACAATATAGATGATGTAAAAAATAGTATTACAAAACGCATTAATAGCGCTAATCCAAGGCCCATAAGGCGCACTCTTTCTCTCAGCACATTTGGTACCTTATCTATTGCTAGAGAAATAAAGATTAAATTGTCTACACTAAGTATAGTTTCAAGTAGTGTAAGTGTCAGTAAAGTCCAAGCATCAGCTAGCATTTTTGTCCCAAATTCGGCTCTTCTTACTCTACAATAGATGTGTAAAAATTAAGTGACTTCACTCAGAAGTTTTATAGCAGCTCTCCAGAAAAACAGGATAACTGCCATAGCTAAAGTGACTTAGATTTACCGATAATTTGAAAAACAAAAATTCGTCATCCCGCTGCTTGTTAGCGGGATCTAGAGATACCGCGAATAAATCGCGGTATGACGTAGGAAAACCTTTCTTGGGTTAGCTATAATATAAAGTTCAGCAGCTTCTTCTATTTTCGTTTTTGAGCAAAATCAATAATAAGAGAGTTTCTTATTTTCATACACGCAAACAAGATAAAGACTTATTTTCGTTTTTGACTTTATTTGAAAATAATACATATACTATGAACATTGTGTGCTGGGTTGAATGAATGGATATTAAAGAATCACCTCCGGGTAAAGTTGTTAGAGCATTCGCTGGTTATCAGGCATTTCCCTTGCCACCAAAATTTGAATGGGACAATGATTTAGTTAATAGTCTTTCCAGAGCAGATCATATTTTGGGTATGTTATCCAGGGAAGGAGCTAAATTGCCTAACCCTCATCTTCTCATGCGACCCTTTATAGTACGTGAAGCAGTTCTTTCAAGTAGAATCGAGGGAACTCAAGCAACTCTTGGTGAAATTTTGGCTCAAGAAGCAGGTGCTAATGTAGATCGCAATCCAGATGATTTACAAGAAGTACGCAATTATATATCAGCGCTCGATTATGGACTAAAACGTTTACAATCTCTTCCACTGTCGCTCCGATTAATTAAGGAAATTCACGGGAGGCTGATGCAAAGTGCAAGGCCAGGAGAATTTCGCCGAGTGCAAAATTGGATTGGAAGCCCAGGATGTACAATAGACACAGCAAAATATGTGCCACCAATGCCAGGTGAACTGATGGGTTGCTTGAACTCTTTTGAAAAGTTTCTACATGATAGAACATTACCCCCACTTATACATATAGCTCTATGTCATTATCAATTTGAAGCGATTCACCCATTCTTGGACGGCAATGGACGTATTGGACGTTTATTAATAACATTACTTCTGATCGAAAGAAAATTATTACCATCACCTCTGTTATACTTAAGTGCATTTTTTGAAGCTACAAGAAGTGAGTATTATGACCAACTTTACAATATAAGCAACAGAGGCACGTGGCATGATTGGTTCTCTTATTTCTTAAATGGTGTAGTACTGCAATCATTGGATGCATTGTCAAGAGCAGAACGAATTAACATTTTGATTGCGAATTGGCAAACTGAAGTTAGTTCTAAAACTGAAGGAGTTGCGAGTGGTATTGTAAGGTATCTCGCTGTAAACCCTTACTTTACTATAAGGAAAGTAGTTGAAAACTTAGGTGTCGTATTTACAACAGCCCAAAGAGCAATCGTAAAGCTTGAAGATTTAGGCATCGTTTCACAAACTTCTCAAGGAAAGAGAGATCGGGTTTTTTGTGCAACTGATATTTTGAATATTCTAGAAGAACCAACTAAGATTACAGAGAACTTCGATAGCACATTGTAGCTATTGTGATGAATAAATTCAGCAAACAGCAAGCTTAAAGAGTCTGATCCAATGGACATGCTGAACAAAAAGTAAGGAGCTCCTTTTGGAGGATTGTATTAACTTATTAATCAATTGCTTGACTTTTAGCAGGATTTATTATATTATTTATTAATGAGCAATGCAATCAAACCAAGGAGGATAGCATGACTGGTGACGATAACAGAAAAACTTTACAATCGATAATTACTGGCAAAAATAACAGTATAAATAGAATTGAGAAGTTAAAAGATTTTCTTGGAAAAAACAAAGAAATAACTATTAATAAAGACACATTTGCATGTGCTTTACGATGCCCAAAAACTACAAAGGAAGCGATAATACATAAAATTCTGCTTCATTTTATACAAAATCCTGGCGAGCAATCACTAGAACAAGTAATACAATACTTAGATGAAGCAATAAAACCTAGGATATATGCAAAAAACAACCCAGTAAGAAATCTAGATGAGGAACTTCGTACTCATATAAACTTTAAAGATGAAAAGGGAAATACATTACTACATCATGCAGTTATAGGTAATAAAACTGAAGAAATAATCACCCTTCTTGTTACATATAGTGCAAATCCTTTGATACAAAACGCGGATAATAAAATTCCTTTAGATTTAGCTCAAGGAAAAACAAAAGAAGTGCTTATTAAAAGTATGAAAAAACAAGCTAATACGAAAAAAGAAAGCGCTATGATAGGCAGTTTAGTGCCTGGCATGATAATTGGTGGTTTTCTTAGTGTTGTACTTGGAGCTGGTGTGTGTGTTGCAGTAAGTCTTTCTGGTGGTATGATACTAGGTGTAATGATAGCACTTGTTCTTGTTGCTAGTATAGCTGTTGGACTGGCCATGTATTTTTTGAGTCAAGACTATGAACAGGCTAAAGCGATAGAAAAAACTGTTAGCACTGTTAGTTCTGAAATATCTGTTGATGGTGCAAGAGCCACAACCTACATATAGCTGACCCAAGTATACCGCGGTTCATTCCATAGCTGTACGAACATTGTAGTTTGGGCCACCAGTGAGGTGTCATCCCAGTGCCCCTATGATGTCATCCCAGTGCTTGACACTGGGATCCAGAAAAGTTTGCGTGTTCACAAGCAAACTAGCATGGAAAGTAGCTGATCTTACACTAAATGAATGTTTTTGATGAGGTTGCATAGAAGCTGGATTCCAGCGTCACGCGCTGGAATGACACCATTTGCTGTGCAATTTACCTTCAAAAATGAATGTTCGTACAGCTATGCGCGGTATAGATTCTGCTAACTAGTAGCGGAATGACGAATTTTTGTTTTTCAAATTGTCGTAAGTCACTTTAGCTATAATACATACAAGGAGGGTGTCATCCAAGACTACTTGGATCCAGGAAATTTAATTGTTTTAAATTTTGCTCAACGTCCTTCTATACACCTATTTAAATTTTATGTATGTGCAATATAATCTATAATAACGTTTATCAATACAATATATTAAAAAATATTATGAGCTTCGTAAGAGAAAAAAACACCCCTGTGATGGAACAATATTTGAACCTGAAAGCTCAATACAAGGATCATCTGCTATTTTATAGGCTAGGAGATTTTTATGAGTTGTTTTTCGATGATGCTATTAAAGCTGCAAAATTGCTGAATATAGTGCTAACCAAGAGGGGCAATTCAAATGGGCAAGAAATACCAATGTGTGGAGTGCCAGCGCACAGTAGTGAATCTTACCTGCATAAGCTAATAGATTTAGGATTCAAAGTGGCAATCTGTGACCAATTAGAAACTGCTGATGAAGCAAAAAAGAGGGGCTATAAATCCATAGTAAAACGTGATGTAGTACGAGTTGTAACTCCAGGTACAATT
The DNA here is from genome assembly GCF_028981865.1 of Wolbachia endosymbiont of Drosophila nikananu. Lineage (NCBI taxonomy): Bacteria > Pseudomonadati > Pseudomonadota > Alphaproteobacteria > Rickettsiales > Anaplasmataceae > Wolbachia > Wolbachia endosymbiont of Drosophila nikananu. Next base: position 25,466 of record NZ_JAPQLL010000061.1, read on the forward strand.
ATAGAAGATTCGCTACTGGAGGATAAAAGCAATAATTATCTCGCGTCCATAGTTGAACAAAATGACAAATATGCTATTAGTTGGCTTGAATTATCAACGGGAAAATTTTTTCACACTTTAACGAATTTGAAAGCTCTAGATAGCGATTTATTGCGTATATCACCAAGAGAATTATTAATTTCTGAAAAATTCATTGAGGACGAAAAAATTAGATCGATTTTAAAAAATTATAAAATATCAATTACACAACACGCACAGAGTTTTTTTGAGTATAGTAAATCTCACAGAACGTTATGCAAGTTTTATAAAATCAGGGAACTTGGGAGTATAGGAAATTTCAGCAAAGTAGAAATCATGGCGTGCGGTGCACTGCTTGAATATGTCAGAGTAACACAAAGGGGCTCCATTCCAAGGCTTGAATTCCCAAAAACCTATAAGCAACAAAATTTCATGCTTATTGATGCTTCAGCAAGGAGAAATCTTGAGTTGTTTACAACTCAATTTGGTGAAAAGAAAGGTTCACTAATTTCAGTTATTGATCACACAGTTACAGCCTCTGGTGGACGCCTGCTCAAACAAATGCTCGCTTCACCACTTGCTTGCTCCAAGGCAATCAATTTGAGGCTCAGCACCACTCAATTTTTTGTAAATAATCATGAGCCATGCAGAAAAATACGAGAGATATTATCTAACATTCCGGATATTGAGAGGTCTTTATCGCGCTTAATACTAGGACGTGGTTCACCAAAGGATATGAACCTATTAAAAATAGGCCTAGGAAAAACTTTAGAGTTATCTGAGTTTCTGTCTACCTTGCATAATTATTGTTTAAGTGAAAAACCAGCAATTAACTCTCAGATGTCATTCCAGTGCTTGACCAGAGAAAAGGAACCAGTGTTTACTACTCAGGTGATAAGTAGTGACGAGAGTGAACTAAGCACAATACATAAAAGTCTTGGTAATCATAAAGATCTATTCGAGCTTCTAAACAGCGCTATACTTGATAACAACCTCAGTTCCGTAAAAGAAGGAGGATTTATCAATCCAAAATACAACTCAGAATTATCTGAGTTATCTTATATATTGAACAACAGTAACAAGTTGGTAACTAAGCTCCGTGAGTCTTATCGCGACCTAACTGGCATTGCCGCACTCAAAATATTACACAACAATATACTTGGTTATTACGTTGAAGTGTCAGCAAATCACAAAATAACTTCGGACATATTTATTCATAGGCAAAGCTTAGCAAATAGCATGCGCTACACTACTAATGAATTGAAAGAACTAGAAAATAAAATTCTTACGGCACGTGATGCTGCAATCGGCTTAGAAGTGAAAATTTTTAGTGAACTGTGTAGTGAAGTCGCTAAAGAATCTGAAAAAATTGCTCTTGCTGCAAATGCTTTGGCAAAACTTGATATTAGAGCCACGTTTGCGGAGCTCGCAGTGCAAAATAATTACGTAAAACCCATTATCGATGACAGTAAAGAGTTCAATATTCGCGATGGAAGACATCCAGTGGTTGAAGTTAACGATAAATTCATTGCAAATAGCATCAATTTAGCTGGTATACATCTAATCACTGGGCCTAATATGGCCGGAAAAAGCACTTTCTTGAGGCAAAACGCTCTCATTGCAGTTTTAGCTCACATGGGGTCATTTGTGCCAGCAGAGAGTGCGCATATTGGAGTGATTGACAAGATATTTAGCAGGGTTGGTGCAACAGATAATATAACAGCCGGTTATTCTACCTTCATGGTAGAGATGATCGAAACAGCAACGATAGTAAATCAGGCAACAGATCGTTCCTTGGTGATACTTGATGAAATTGGTAGGGGCACAGGAGTGTATGATGGATTATCTATTGCACATGCAGTGATTGAACATATTCACAATGTAAATAAGTGCCGCGCCATTTTTGCAACTCATTATCATGAATTAACTAAAGTAAGCAAATACTTGAAGAACGTGAAATGTTTTTGTGTAAAAATAAGAGAGTGGAACGGAGAGGTTATCTTTCTACATGAAGTAATTGAAGGCATTGCAGATGAGTCATATGGAATACATGTAGCAAAACTTGCTGGTTTTCCTGATTCTGTTTTAAATAGAGCAAATGAAGTATTTGAGGAGCTAAAGGCTTAAGAGGAAATTCTGGCCTTATCCAGAAAAAGTGGAGAGAAAGTTCGGAATGTTTTTTTACGAAGAGAATGATGCATCAAATTGTTCTGGAATGCAATAGTTAATAGTGGAGTGTCTACGCTGTTTGTTATAAAAAACTTCTATGTACTCAAATATGGCAGTTCTAGTTTGTTGAGCAGAGTGTTGTGAAGTATCAATAAGTATTTCCCTTTTCAATGAGCTAAAGAAGCTTTCTGCAACAGAATTATCGTAACAACAACCTTTATGACTCATGCTAGGTATAATATTCTTTATACCCAGTAGATATTGATAATTCTTTGAAGTATATTGTGAGCCTTGATCGCTATGTAACAGTAGATTTTCAGGATGGTTGCGTTTATTAACAGCCATAAGCAAAGAATCCATAACTAATTGTTTTGTCATTGTATTACTCATTAACTACCTTACTATTACCCACAAATAAAAACATAGTATTGTATTTACTCAAATAATTTAATTTTATTAACCTGAAAGCTTATTAGATTAAAATTATTAAACTAAGAGTTATAATTTTAGCAACTAAAAGCTGTAAATTGCACCATATAAACAGTTATTTCAAGCAAAAGTTATGCCATTAAGAGCTATGCAACAAACATTTATATTTGTGGGTAATAGTAAGGTTTTGAAGTCGAGTGAGGAGGGGCGACCTTCTTCACTTAGACAACAATATGCAGATGAAACAACGGACGAAGATCTCAGAAAAATTGCGGAAAAATCACCAATAATAAAGCTAGCATATGATGAATTAGATAAGTTTCACTGGAATGAAAAAGATCTAGTAGCTTATGAAGAAAGAATAATGGATCTGCGCAAAGAAGAAGCCATTCTTGAATACAGACTTGATCTTGCTAAAGAGGAAAGTAGAAAAGAAAGGGAAATTGAAGTTGCAAAAAATCTACTTAAAGCAGGGGTTTCTATTGATATCATAGCTCAAACTACTGGTCTTTCCATGAAAGAATTGCAGAATTAAATGTGAATGGTTACAAAAAATATAAGTTTTTGCGATAAACGACATAGTGATGTATTTGTTGTTCAGCATGTCAGTGGAATATTTTCTGAAAAATTTCCACATAACTCTTTCAGATTTCATAATATCTCTTGCACTCATCTGAACAGATACCCACTTTGGAGGGATACCAATAATAGTTGTGAGCAGCTAGTCCACAAGCATAACACGCTCACGAAACTTTAATGCGATAGCTTGATTTCTACTGAAAGACAGCATTATGCCAAGTGCGATGCTTGAAGATAAAAGAGAAGAACCACCATAGCTAAGTAGTGGCAGGGTTATGCCGGTGGTGGGAAAAACACTCAATGTTACCCCTGTGTTTATTATGAATTGTGTGATGAATTGAATTGAGATACCAAGAATCACCAATAGATTGAATAATTCATTTTCCCTATATGCAACGTAAAGCAAGCGGGCGGAAATGATGCCAAATAACATCAATGTGGCTAAGCACGTAATCAAACCAAATTCTTCTGCTAAAACAGAAAACACAAAATCTGTATGACAATCAGGAAGAGAGGTTTTTACGCTACCTTCACCAGGGCCGACACCAGTTAATTGACCTCTTTTGAATGCTTCTAATGATTTTGTGACTTGAAAGTTATCGCGTTGCGTAAAAAAGACAAAATTGTAAATCCTTTGCTTTATATGTGGGAGACATAAGTAAGCTATTGTAGTTCCAGTTGTAGCCATTCCTATTATGCATAGAAAGTATAAAAGTGGTATACATGCATAAACATTTGACCAATAAAAGAATATGTTAAAAGCATGGCCATACTGAAATCAGGTTGCAAAAGTAACAACACAAAAACTAACAGAAATATTATGATTGATATGTGCATTTTAAACTTCATTCCGCTGGCTAAGATACTAGCTATAACAACAGAAAAAAATGGCCTTACGAACTCAGATGGTTGAACTGAAATTTTGACAATATGTAACCATCGTTTCGCACCTTTTACCTCTATACCAAATATTATCGCAGCTGCCACTAAAATAGTAAATAAAATGAAACCTGCGAATGAGAGGTTAAGTATAGTTCTTGTGTTGAGAAAAGAAAATGTCACCAGGGTAATTAGTGACAGGACTATATAAATTGTATGGCGCCGTATAAAATAATCTTGTGGTAAAGAAAGACGCTGCGCAATTACAGGGCTTGCTGAATAAACAAGAATGAAGCTTATAGTGAGCAAAAAAAGCACTGAAAGGATGAGATAATAATCCAGCGTTCTATACCAGAATTTAATATTCATTTTGTTCCAATGTGTAATGCCACTATTCCATAGTTCATATTATGAAACTCAACATTCTTAAAGCCTACCTCTTTAATTTCCATTTTAAAATCAGCCTGAGTTGGAAACTCTCTAATGCTCTTCACTAAATATTCATAAGAACTCCTGTCTTTAGCAACTATGCTGCCAATTTTAGGAATTACTTTAAATGAATATAAGTCATAAAGTTTGGTAAATATCTCATTTTGATAGTGCATAGGGGCAAATTCTAAGCAGATAAATTTCCCATGTGGTTTTAATACCCTGTGCGCCTCATTTAAAGCCTTCTTGCGGTCAGAAACGTTTCGAATGCCAAAAGCTATTGTGCAATAATCAAATTCGGAGTCTTCAAATGGTAAACTTTCTGCATTCGCACATACCCAATCAAAATTAATTTGGTTTGAATTTATAGCTTTATCACGTCCTCTGCTTAGCATATTTTGATTTATGTCACATACTGTAACCTTAGCACTTGGCTCTTTTCTTACTATTCTTATTGCTATATCTCCAGTTCCTCCAGCAACATCTAAAACCTTAGAGTTTTTTGTAAAATGCACACTATTTATCATCTTATCTTTCCATAATCTGTGCATTCCGAGGCTCATTATATCATTCATGGTGTCGTAGCGACTTGCCACGGAATCGAATACCTCTTTAACTAATTGTGATTTCTTCTCGATTTTTATAGTAGACATTACGTAAAGTCGCTCAACTCCTTTATAATTAGTAAAAATTAATTTGAATTAACATAACGACAGGCCTTGAGCCTGTTAAAATCTTCTTCAGCATGGTATGATGACCTAGTCAGTGGGCTTGATGCAACCACTAAGAAACCTTTGGAGTAAGCAACGTATTTATAATGCTCAAATTCCTCTGGGGTAACATACCTATCAAGTTTTGCATGTTTTGGAGTTGGTTGTAGATATTGACCAATTGTAATAAAATCAACCTCAGCACTGCGTAAATCGTCCATAACCTGAAGTATTTCCTCTTTTGTTTCTCCAAGACCAACCATAAGCCCTGACTTTGTGAAAACTTTAGGATTAATCTGCTTTACCATCTTCAACAAATATAGTGAATGAAAATAGCGAGCTCGTGGTCTTATTTTTGCATACAATCTCGGCACTGTTTCAATATTGTGGTTATAGACATCAGGTGATGCAACAGCAATTGCTTCAAATGCTCCTTTCTTATTTAAAAAATCAGGAGTTAAAATCTCTATTGTTGTTTCTGAAGTTATCTTTCTAATTTCTTCTATGCACTGTATAAACTGATTTGCGCCACCATCTGGTAAATCATCACGATCAACAGAGGTAATGACAACATGTTTTAAGTTTAACTTTTTTATCGCTTTTGCTAAATTTTCTGGCTCATGAGGATCTAGTTTATCAGGAATGCCAGTTGCAACGTTGCAAAATGCACAAGCACGAGTGCAAACAGAACCAAGAATCATCACAGTAGCATGACGTTTATTCCAACATTCACCAATATTTGGACATGCAGCTTCTTCACATACCGTATGTAAGTTATGCAGTTTAACGGTGTTTAAGGTTTCATTGAATACTTTACCAGTTGGAGCTTTTGCTCTGAGCCATAGAGGCTTACTATGCATCTGAAACGGCTAACTCTACCTCTTGCTTTACTAAAACTTTTTTCAACCTTCTTTTTATCTTCTGCGCTTTCTCACTTAGTTTAATCGTTCTTGTGTTGAGCAAAAAAGCATCTAAATCACCTTTGTAATCTATAGTTCTCAAAGTTCTTGTTGCCACACGAAATCTGAACTTTTTATTCAATATATCACTTGTCAACGTAACCTTATGTAAATTTAAAAGAAAGGTACGCTTTGTTTTACGATTCGAATGTGATACCTTATTACCAAAAGATTTTTTTCTATTTGTTAATTCACAAACTCTACTCACTTCAATATACCAAATTATTCTATGTACTTAGATTACCTTATATAGTCAAATAGTCAATACTCTCTTGCTTAATTTTTATACCATATACTGCTTTGTAGCCAAAAAATATCGTAATTTTTTCTATTATAAGAGAAATCATATGCTGAATTTCTAATGCTTTACTGCCATTTGTTACTACTAGATGCAATACACCAGAATTTACATTCTGTGCATATGAGATCTTTTTCGGTTTTGTACACTCTGCTATTTCTTTCCCTACTATATTTCGCCAGTTTAAAATCAGACGTATTTCATTTTTGCTAATCTTATTTTTCATGCATTTTAATGCGTAATTTTCAATTATAGACTTTAATTTCTTTGGCCCGCTACGCTTGAGCATTTTTCTGTTTTGTTTCTAGTATAACTAAATAAGTAAGGTTTACCACTACATTGGATTTCTTAAAGCCCTGTCATTCCAGTGCGTACTGCACGAACATTGTAATTTGAGTCCACCAGGGAGGATGTCATCCCAGTGCTCAGACACATAGCTGTACGAACATTTATTTTTGTTAAACACAGCAAATGGTGTCATGCCAGTGCTTGACACTGGCATCCAGAAATTTTGCTTATAACTGAGCTGATGAGCTAAAGGTAGTTGTCTTACGCTAAAATAAACGTTTTTAATTAAGTTGCATAGAAGCTGGATCCCAGTGTCTGGGCACTGGGATGACACCCCACTGGTGGGAATTGCTCCCAAACTACAACGTTCGTACAGTTGTGTGCTCAGACACTGGGATCCAGAAAAATTGATTGTGCACTATACAACATTTTCGATCAAAAGCTGGATGCCAGTGTCAAGCACTGGCATGACACCATTTGCTGTGTTTAACAAAAATAAATGTTCGTACAGCTATGTGTCTGAGCACTGGGATGACAACCTTCTAACTGCTTTACAAACCTCTAGCCTCACACCGTAAAAGCAGTATTTTATGTAAAACTTATTTCAACGTAGCACTTGTCAAGTAAGTCGTTCCATTCAAAAATTTTTGTGCTGCCATCTTTGCCTCATAATTAACCTTCTAGCTGTTTTAATTGTAATTGGTTAAATTATTATTAACTTGCCAGGCTAGATCCAAAAAATAGCATAATCAATATGCAAACTGTAATAGAAATCACATTTGCGTATGGTTTATTGCTATGTGGTCAATCTTTCCTCAATCCAAGCTGCTTGAATGGCCTCGAGTATTTTCTCGTTACAGCGTTTTTCATCATCATCAAATTCCTCTAAACTCAAGACCTTTTTTTTAAGCTCAGTGAATCTAATGTTAATTATATTCTCATCTGGAAATTTTTCCTCTAGAGCTTCTACAATATCTTCTATATCAAGCCATTTCATACTTTTTTGTATTTATCTACTAAGTTAAATTGGTGCCCATGGGGAGACTTGAACTCCCAAGGTCGCAAAACCCACGGATTTTAAGTCCGCTGCGTCTACCGATTCCGCCACACGGGCTTTTTTTATCTATCTAGAGTAAAACTCTACTACTAAATTGACTTCCATGTCTGCTGAATAAGGAACCTCAGAATATTGAGGTGACCTCAAATACTTCACTGAATGCTCTTTACTATCTGTTTCTAAATAATCCGGAGCCTTGCGCTCTTGTTTTTGTTCAGCCTCTACTACTACAGGGATTTTTGCTGCCCTTTCTCTTATTTTTATTATATCACCTGGTTTCACTCGATAACTCGATATGTTAACCACCTTATCATTAACTGTAACGTGCTTATGAGATATGAGCTGCTTCGCTGCATAAATTGTTGGCACAAGACTAGAGTGGTATAAAACAGAACTGAGCCTTGATTCTAAAATACCGATAAAATTATCAGCCGTATAACCCCTTCTGTTATAAGCATCTAAAAATGTACGTCTGAGCTGCTTACTTGAAATTGCATAGTAAAACTTAAATTTCTTATGCGCAGCAAACTGCTTACCAAAGTCGGATAACTTCTTGAATCCAAGAGTACCATGTTGACCTGGAGGGTATTTCCTTTTGTTTACTGGGTCTTTAGCTCTACCCCATAAATTTACACCAAGCCTACGGCTGATTCTATACTTTCTAGTGATAACAGTTGTCATATAAAAACTCTCACGATTTAACTTTAGATTATTAAGGATTTTAGCACTCAGTGTCAACTTGTTTTTGCTGGTATAATCTTTTATACTTTATTTTTAAGTTTTTCTATGAATCATCTATCTTTGGAATCTATGGCAAACGCCATCCGTTTTTTATCAATTGATGCAGTACAAAAAGCGAACTCTGGACACCCAGGTATGCCACTTGGCATGGCAGATGTTGCAACTATTTTGTTTGCTAAATATCTGAATCATAATCCTGATGATTCTAAATGGTTTAACAAAGACCGTTTCGTTCTGTCAAACGGTCATGGGTCAATGTTACTATACTCAATATTATATTTGACAGGTTATATTAGCATAGATGAGCTAAAAAACTTTAGGCAAATGGGATCCAAGACCCCAGGTCATCCAGAGTTTGGCTTGACTTCCGGAGTAGAGGCAACAACAGGCCCGCTCGGTCAGGGGTTTGCCACTGCTGTTGGCATGGCACTTGCTGAATCAATCCTTGAAAAGCAATTCAGAATCAATCATTACACTTACGTAATGCTAGGGGATGGCTGTCTTATCGAAGGAATAAGCCATGAAGCAGCATCACTTGCTGGGCATCTTAAATTGAATAAATTAATAGCCCTTTTCGATGACAATGATATTTCTATAGATGGCACTACTTGCCTTTCCTGCTCTGATGATGTGGAAAAGCGTTTTTCAGCGTATGGATGGAATGTTGACAAAATTGATGGCCATGATTTTGATGCCATATCCCTGGCAATAGAGCGAGCACAAAAATCAGAAAAGCCATCGCTTATTTGCTGCAAAACCATTATCGGAAAATTCTCAAGTCGTGCTGGCACATCCTCTGCTCATAGTGGTGCTTTTACGGAGGAAGATGTAAAAAAGATGAGAGAGAAATTAAATTGGAATTATGAACCATTCCATGTGCCAGATGATGTAAAAAATGCCTGGATGAAAACTGTTGAGAGAGCAAAACAAAATTACAATTCGATGTCGTTCCAGCACTTGACCAGTGAAGAAGAAAAAGAATGGATCCCAGTGTCAAGCAGTGGGATGACAGAAAAGAATGCTGGGATGACAGGGTATCATGTAGAACTTCAAAGGCGACTAGATGAGCGTCTGCCGGATAACATCAATTCGGTGTCATTCCAGTGCGTGACACTGGAATCCAGAGAAAAAAATGAAGAACTAAAAAGAAGACTCAATAAGCGTTTGCCGGATAATATCGCTGGTGTTTTAGCTGACCTGAAGAAACAAATATGTGAGCTAATGCCAAACGAAGCTACACGTTCTTCTTTCGGCATGGTAATGGAACTTTTAACACAACATATGCCGGAATTAATCGGCGGATCGGCGGATCTTACTGGATCAAATTGCACTAAATATAAGCACATGCAGGTAATAGATAGTAATAATTATAGTGGTTCTTATGTCCACTATGGAGTGAGAGAACACGCTATGGCAGCATGTATGAATGGTATGGCTCTTCACGGCGCAATTCTTCCTTATGGTGGCACTTTTTTGGTATTTTCCGACTATTGCCGCCCTGCTATACGTCTTTCAGCTTTGATGAAGCAGCAGGTTATATATGTAATGACTCATGATTCAATTGGAGTAGGAGAAGATGGCCCAACTCACCAACCAATAGAGCATTTAGCTTCTTTGCGCGCTATACCAAATTTGTATATTTTTAGGCCAGCCGATGCAGTTGAAACTCTAGAGTGTGTTAGCATTGCACTCGAAAAAAAAGAATCACCTGCACTATTTGCGCTCTCAAGGCAAAATGTCAATTACATGCGCAAACTCTATTTTGATATCGATCAATCTGCTAATCTATCGAAGTTTGGTGCATATATTTTGTGTGAATGTTTAAAAGAATTAAAAGTGACAATATTTGCTACGGGGTCCGAGGTTGAAATTGCAGTTGAAGCAAGGGAGAAATTGCAGGAAAAGGGTACAGGTACAAGGGTTGTTTCTATGCCATGCTGGAGGCTTTTTGATGAGCAAAGTGATGAATATAAAGCGGCGATATTAAATAATGACAGCATCAAAGTTGCAATTGAAGCTGGAAGTGAAATGGGTTGGCATAAATATATAGGTTCAAACGGTATGTTTATTGGCATGAAAAGCTTTGGAGAATCAGCACCTTATAAAACACTTTATGAGCATTTCAATATCAGTGCAGATCACGTAGTAAAATGTGTGTGTGAGAAACTGGTTTACATTCAGTAGACCTCTTGCATAACCATATGAAAGCCCACTCTTCTTTGTCATTCCAGCGCGTGACGTTGATTTCCATCCAAGATGATGTCATGCCAGTGCTTGACACTGGCATCTAGTTTTCTTTACAAATTCACCAAAAGTGCTTCATTCTATAACGCAAAACCCATACTCACCAAACCCAATGCATTACTTGCAATTAAGTTTCCTGGATCCCAGTGCCTGGGCACTGGGATGACACCTCTGGGCACTGCCGTCATAAAGGAACCAGTGTCAGCTACTTGAATACATACCACCATGTCATTCCAGCGCGTGACGCTGGAATCTAGTAAACCTCTGGCTATATTATGTCATTGCCTTCTGAACTACTTGGTGATTCTAATACAACTGGTTGGTCAGATTCAGATGATGATTGTATTGGCTCATCAGACCCAAACAACCATGAAAAAAACCCACCAAAAAATAATGCAACTAATGAAAAAGGCTTCATAAGTATATTAAACAAACTACCAAAAAAAGAGCTCGGCTGTTCTTCTGTTTGTGCAGTTTCTATGAGAGCAACAGCCTTCACACCTTCATCTTTTATATCAGTTCCTTTTTCTGCACTGATGGTGTTGGTTTTTTCCTCTTCTTTTTTGTTATTGTCTGATTGTGGTTCAGTATTATCTGAATTTTGTCCTGTAATGTCTGATCTTGGTTGAACATTACCTTCTTGCTTTTCTTCCTGTTGTGTACCAGCATCTTCCTCTTGATCCCCTTTACTATCTGTCGATGATTCATCCACTAGATCAGTTTTTTCTGCGTTTTGCAATAGAGTTTTTATTTCTTCGTCAGTAGTTAAATCTAGGGGAGTATTTCCATCTTCGTCTACTGCATTAACATTTGCCCCTTTATCTAATAGGGCTCCTACTATCTCTTTGTTGTTATTTTGAGCAGCCCAATGTAAAGGAGTCCATCCACTATTATCTTTTGCATCAAGCCCCTTTATCCAATAGGGCTTCTACTACCCCTTTATGGTTCTTTACAGCAGCCAAATGTAAAGGAGTCTCTCCTTTATCATTTTGTGCATTAATATCTGCCCCTTTCCCTAATAGATCTTTTACTGCTTCCAAGTTGCCAAGCCTAGCAGCCAGATGTAGAGAAACCTTACAATGCTCAGCTTCTACTTTTTCGTATTTACTTAACACGTGGCGTTCTCGAGAAGAGTCATAAGCAATAAAAGTTGCTCCATTATCTAATAGAACTTTTGCTATATCAGAATGATCATTTTCAACAGCCCAATATAGAGAATTACCTTGAGATCCATCATATGCATTAACATCAGCTCCTTCACTTATTAGACGTCTTACTTCATTAATATCACCTTTTTTAGCAGCCTGAATTAAATCATTACCTATACCTTCATTTACATTACTCATCCCACACCTCCTGTAAAGCTATATTGTTATAATAAAATCGTTAATAATCTATGACCTTTATGTTCCTGGATCACGCAAATAATGCCCGTGTTTTTCAGTACATTTGAGCCAGCTGTACATAAGAATTGCAATTGTAGAGCATATTATTGTTAATAGTAAGTTTGGTAAAATACCATAGCGAAAAAATTTTCCTACTATATATATTCCAATAGCCCCAAACATCATATTGCAGAATGAGAGGATTGCACTACCAAGCCCTATACCTTTGATCGTTTCTAAAGCAGAAGTTACGTTATTGCTGATTACTAATGCAAGCCCAATATTGGCTGGAATCCAGGCAACTTGAAGAATTAATATATTTAATTTGTCCGCGAAATAAAAATATACCAATAAACTATCGGATATTATCGGTAACACCAAACCTATTATTAGCATTTTGCTAACCCCTACTTTTAGTACATACCTTCTATTAATTAAAGTTCCAATTATGTAAAATATGACTATGATCGATATGAGGTAGCCAAAATACTGTACTTCAATGCCCATTGATTCAAATATGAAAGGGTAGTTAGCAACATATGCCCAAAGCCACATGAAAGTTAATCCATGAATGGCTGAAAACCCAAGGAAACGATAATTTCTAAATATTAATATATATTGCTTGAAGATATTAGTAGTTATACTGGTTTCATTTTTATTCACAGTGAGCGTTTCTTGTAACTTAAAGTAAATAAAAATAAGCATAGCAATTGCTACAAGTGACATAATAAAAAACAAAAATTTCCAACTATACCCATGTGAAATTATATAACTGCCCACCACTGGAGCTATTCCAGGTGAGAATGCCACTACCATATTTAACTTTGAAATTACTCTCGAGTATTCACTACCCGAGTACATATCCCTTATTGCTGCATACCCAACAACACCTGCAACACCAGCCCCTGCTCCTTGTATGAAGCGAATTAGTATCAAGAGCATAATACTGTCGGCTATATAACACATGACACTTGCCAAAGTAAAAATTGTCATACCAATCAGCATCATTGGACGCCTACCATAATAGTCTGACAATGGCCCATAAATTAATCCAGATACTGCAAATCCAACTAGATTCAAGCTAATTGTAAGCTGCACTACACTGCCTTCTACTTTAAAATAATTGGCAATGCTTGGTAGTGCAACTGAGTATAGGTCAGTTGCCATATCGACAATTGCTACAGACAATATTATAATAAGAGAGATGATATTTTGCGAAAGAGCTGTTTTCACTTAATGATTTACTGGATTAAATACACTTGATTATAATATATTTTTTTCATTAGTATATTAATTTAACTACTGAAATTAAGAGTAGCTATTCGAGAAAAAGCCTGTGAAGGTTCTACCCAGTAGGGTGTCATCCCAGTGCCCAGACACTGGGACCTAGTCTTTATTATGCATGCAGCCACTTATTTAAAGTTAAATTTCAAGTAGTCAGGGCACTGGGGTGACAGGAGAAGGAGGCTACTTGGATGACATCCTCCCTTGTGGATTCAAATCACAATGTTCGTACAGTTATGCGCTTTGACACTGGAATCTTAAGCTAAAATCATAAAAAGCCTGAATTTCAATATCTTATCTTCAATTATTCAGGTTTAAGTTTAAATTCTTATCATGTGATGCATTTACATCATTTAACACTTTAAGTGGTTTACCTAGGCTATGTTCCACTTTTGTTTCAAATTTAAAGTCCAATTTTTCACAGAACTTCTGAAAATATTCAACAATAATATCAAACAGATTCTTATCATTTACTTTATAGTTTTTCAGCTCTTTAGGAATGGTAAGAAGTACTTTACCATCTTCATATGTTACATTTCCATCCTTACATTTCAGCTTAAACTTCACTGAATTATGTAGATTACATACTAAAACTCCATCACTATTATATACACCCTCATTCACACTAAAACTGAACTTTAGACAATTGGGATCGTCACAATTCATACAAATTCTTTTTGGTTTGAAGAGAGAGTAGTTACCTATGTGCAATTCAAATGGACGAAGTGCTTGATTCTGAGAAAGGACAAGCATTATATACGTACTCCTATTGTTGAACGTACTATAATCAGTTATCAATTTTTCTATAATAGAGTCATTGGGAACCTTTGCACCAGCATACTCAAACATTTCTGTAAAAACTGCTTTAGCAAATAGACGATAATCCTTTTTGCCGTTTTTATCTTGTTGAATCAGATTTTTATGTTTTGAACATAGGTTGTTAATGAAGTCATTAGCTATTACCTTTCTATTAATAATAAAATTATGAGCAGATTCATAAACAAACTCATACCCGCTATTGAGCGTTTCTTCTGTAGGTCTTAAATTATTATATTTACTCTCCTTCACTTTAGCTTTCAACGCATTGACCATTTTTTTCGATATTGTAACCTCCACTATTAACAGTATTTATGTTTATTCTAATGTGTATTTATTAAATTTTAATTACTAAATGAATTTATCACTTTTACTTCCGTATTTTCCAGCGAGTTACCATAAGTCACTGCTTTGAGGTAAAATTTTCTCCCTGATTGCACTTCAAAAAAAATTATTGAATCATCAAGTAAGGTAAATTTCTCACCTCCTATATGCTCATGCTCTTTAGTGCCTTCTTGCCCTCTAATCAGGTTACTAAGCTTATATTTATTTTTATCTATAAGTTCGGCACTCTGAAATTTTACTATCTCTTTTCCAACCAGTGCTAAATTGCTTACATTTATAGTACTAACGTTAGTGCTTGTAAAACCCTCTTCTGTCATCCCAGTGCCCAGACACTGGGATCCAGGAGAAATATGGTCAAGCGCTGGAATGACACCATCACTTAAATAATGGTTATATGAAGAACTCAATACACCAAAACGTAGCACTACTATAGCCCCTCGTCGGTAGATTCCATTACATATCCGTAAGTAGACTGTTTATTTGTGCTTGCGATAGGCTTATAATCCTTATCGTTGTACGAAATAAAGAGTGTTGCTCCTTTCCAATTCTTTTCCTCATTAATTAAAGTAAAGCTTGCGCTATTACCTTTAACATGCGGTAAATCTATTATTTCTATGATGGTTTTGCTGATGTGAGAAGGAGGGTATTCCTTCAGCATAAGTGACCTTGTTGAAGGAAAAGAAAGCTTATATATGGAGCTGTCATAACCAACACCACTTACTTGAATGGCCATGCTTTCAAATTTTGTTTTTACAATTCTCACCGTATGCTTTTTCTCACCGTCTAAAATCGTTATTACATCACTTGGCACAAGCCACGCATATTTTATCGGCAGCTTGAAATTGTATATATTTCTCTCTTGCCACGAAGAATAAAGTAAAACTTCAGCGATATTTTGCGCCTCTCCCTCCTCCATAATGAGCGGTATTTCAACTGTTATAGCAGTGCCTTGCTTTGGCAACTCAGCATATTTAACATCAATTGGATAGCCAAAATTGCGATTAAAATAAACAACGTTAACTTTATTGTTTAAATCCAGTTGACTAATATTAACAAGTTGCATTTGCTTTGAATTGTTACTGAAAACCGTTTCACCAATTGGCATTACAGTTGTAACTTCCCTGCCCTTTTGAACAAATTTCAGTTTAGAGTCCTGTTCAACCACATCAAAAAAATAGCAACTTTGCAGCATTTTAATAATTGAACATACGGGTTGCTGGTCGTTTATCACATATCCAGACAATAACCCTTTGACGTTGCTTGTATCGAACTGATCATTTTTTAAACCTACCTTTTGCAGCAAATCAGATAACACGTCAGAAATATTGAGTTGTGAAATTTTTCCCTGGATCCAATGGCCTGTCTGCCAGTTATGGCAGTCATCCCACACATCACATAAATTGGGAAAGTAAGGAAATGGCCTTGCATCCCATGCCCAGAGAAACATTTTTTCTACCATTTCTGAGCTTTGCCACTTTTTTAGCGTTCCTTCAATTGCAATTTTTTGCGAAAGAAAGCTCACCTCTCCGTTTGAATATCGTGGATATTTGCTCTCTATGCTGCCTTTGTCAACAAACACATTTGGCTCATTAGTGCAGCCGTTCATACTGGGAAATCCATATTCAGTAAACCATATTTTTTTCATTTTTGGTTGCCATTTTGTTTTACTACCGCCGGGGTTTATGTGAGCTTCACTCCACCATTTCTCTATATTTTTCCACGCATACCTGCTGTAGTTATACTTTACTTTTTCAGGCTCACTTTTTGAGTAATCATAGAAATAATCATACCCCACTCCACTGCTCCAACCACACATTACATCTTCCGCGGAATAACCAAAAGGAGGCTCTGGCCCATCAGTCAGTGGAAAATAAGCATCTATGCCAACAACGTCGATATACTCCGAAGACCACAGTTCATCCATATTGTACCAACCATCATATGAATGGTATTCACTCCAATCTGCGGCGTAGGTAACTGTTACTTCCTTTCCAAGATCAAGTTTCACCTGCTTTGCAAGCTTAACTAGCTCTATAACGGCAGGATAATTACCTTGTTCATCTCTGATTTTGGTAAGTTCAACAAATTCAGAACCAATGATAAACCCTTCCACTTTAGTTTGTTTGGCAATGCTTGCATAATGCTCTATAAATTTGTTGTACTGATTCTTAAAAAAATCACTTATATCCCCAGGGGTCCCGCTCAATCTTCCTCGCCACTCTTTATTTTCTGTGTCAAGCAAGGGTATTGGATAGAGCATCACCTTGTAGCCTCTGCTGTGTAGCTCTTCTATATATCTTATTAGCGCTGAATCACTAACTGTGCCACCATATCTTGGATTTCCATTATCATCTTTTGAAATTAGCTGAGCATCATCTCTGGTACTACTTCCTACTTGCCAATCATCAGGTAATATTGCGGAATCATCTTGAAATTCAACTGCAGGGTATATTTTACAATCTTTAATGTTCAGATCATTCACAAACCAATTGACTACTACCGATACCCACTCAACATTTGGTAAATCTCCCTTTAATTGATCCAAAGAAAGCACTGCATCGCTCTTTTTAGTGTGGTTGTTATGATTTACCCTTTGCGCCAGCCCATATGGGATATATTGGTTGCTGCTTATTTTCTCTTGCGCGATTTTCTTCTGTATTTTTGTATCATATACAAACTCTCCTGAACCTGGTATTATATTGATATTCTGAATATTTTCTACTACTGAAAATCCGCTAGGCTTTAATATAGTCTGCACTTCAAATGTGAATACTGGAACGCGGTTATTATAGTCTGCTAAAGGAAAATTCTTGATGACTATATAAGATATTCCCCTGTAAGCCGGCACATTTCTCTCTCCTTCAATTGATGACATAAATGGATCGGGATCTTGGTCTTCTCTGCCGCTGTAAAAAGTATAATCTATTTCATCAAAGCTAAGTGATGTTGTATCTGCCCAGATTCTGTTTAATTTTTCTACTTTCCCCCTGCAGATCGCAATTGCAAGCGTTGCATAGTAATTATACTCAACATTCATACCTCTTCCAATTTTGCTTTTGGTGGTTATCGCCTCTTCTTTTATTGGCTGTGACCAAATAATGTTCCCTGCAATGCGAGCAGTGCCATAGATAATCGGAATTGTCCTGCCGTAGGTTGAGGTTTGAACTTGCAGATTTTTTAGCCTCGCACCATGCGTTACTTTCTGCTCAGCATCAAGGCTAAACATCGCACCATCTAGCTGCGCACCAAGAAGAGCACCGAGTTCTGAACCGATAATCTGGCCAATTGGCCCAAAAATGCTGCCTGCTTGACCAAAAATTGATGATAAAATTATTGTGGACATGATAATCCTCCTTTTTGTTTCTATAGCTAATGTAGGCTCTACGTCATGCCGCCGCGGATAGATCCCGCTAACAAGCAGCGGGATGACGAGCTTATCGTTATGCCGCCACGAACCGTCATACCGCGATTCATTCGCGGTATCTCGGCATAGATTCCGCTAACTAGTAGCGGAATGACGAATTTGTCGTTTTACAGCCACTTGGATGACAATTTGCCACTAAATAGTAGGAAATTCAATAGCTTATAATAAATAGTTAAAGTTTTTAATTAAGAAAAGCACACGAGTAAACCATGTAGCTATAATCATTGTAAGCAACAATGAAAAAGTGCGGAAGTGAAAAATTACCACTCTCATGGCAATCACTTCACCAGCGGCAAAGTGATACCATGCTGATTCATATATTTTCCTTTCATATCATCATATGATTTTTCACACTCACTTTTGCCGCTTAAAAATACGAATTGGCATGCACCTTCATTAGCGTAAATTTTTGCAGGAAGTGGGGTGGTATTTGAGAATTCGAGTGTGACATGACCTTCCCATCCAGGTTCTAAGGGAGTAACGTTTACTATAATTCCACACCTTGCGTAAGTTGATTTACCAACACAAATGACCAGTACATTTCTTGGTATACGAAAATATTCCACTGTGCTTGCAAGCACAAAGCTATTTGGTGGAATTATGCATACGCCTGTTTCTTTATCTATAAAACTATTCTCAGAGAAATTTTTAGGGTCCACGATGGCTGAATTAACGTTAGTAAAAATTTTAAATTTATTATCCACTCTTGCATCGTAACCATAAGATGATAGTCCGAAAGATATGACACCTTTGCTGCTTTTGTGATCCACAAAAGGCTCTATCATTCCAAAATTTTCAGCTTTTTCTCTTATCCATTTATCTGGCATAACTGCCATAATTGCCCCTTAAAGTTGTGTAATACTTACAATAATATAAAATAAAATTTAAATGTAAACTGTAGCTTTTGTCATGCAAGTAGCTTGTATCAAATCACAATGTTCGTACAGTTATACGCATGGCGCTGGGATGACATCCTCCTAGTGGAAATTGCTCTCAAATCACAATGTTCGTACAGTAAGCTGCTTGCAGACACCATTGTTACAATGTTCATGCAATTGAAATAGCGGTCAATTGGGTTAGCTATAGGTCAATCACAAGAGAAAATTAAAGCTTTTCAGTTTGATTTTTTATTACAATAATTAGATTTATGTTCTTAACTAAAAATAATGCTTAGAAACTTTTTCCTGATTTTTGTATTCGTATTATTCACGCCGCTGTCAAATGCTGATGCCAGGAAATACATCAGAATTGTTGGATCTTCAACCGTTTTTCCTTTTATCTCATTTGTAGCCGAGGAGTTCAATCGTGTATTCTCTTTTAAGACTCCAGTTGTGGAATCGATAGGAAGTGGATCAGGGTTCAAAATGTTTTGCTCAGGAATAGGGGAAGACACGCCAGACATCACCACTTCATCTCGCCCTATGAAGGAAGTAGAAAGAGAACTATGTAAAAGAAATAAAATTAATGAAGTGATAGAGATCATCATTGGCTATGATGGAATTGTCATTGCAAATTCAAATCAAAGCCATAGATTTGATTTCACAAAGAAGGACTTATTTGAAACTTTATCTGCATATTCTCAAGAAAATGATAAATTAGTAAAAAATAATAAGAAGTTTTGGTCTGATATAAATCAAGCCTTACCAAAAACAGAAATTGAAATTTATGGTCCACATCAAAATACAGGCACATACGAAACTTTGGTTAATTCTATTATGCTTGATCAATATTCATGCATGAACTCGAGAATTTTCAAAGAGAATTATAAAGATCAGGAAGAAAGAAAGAAAGCATGTGGTAATATAAGGGATGACGGAAGGTATATAGAAGTTGGAATTAATGAAAACATAATAATACAAAAATTGAAAAGTAACAAGAACGCTTTAGGGATATTTAGTTTTAGCTTTTTAATGAGGAATCAAGATAAAATACAAGGGAGCACAATTGCAGGAATTGAGCCAACTTACGAAAATATATCATCGGGAAAATATATATTAGCAAGACCTCTATACCTTTATATAAAGAAAGAACACCTGGATACTGTTGATGGATTAAGAGAATTCATAAAAGAAATTATAGATTCGATCGGCATTGAAGATGGGTACCTATCTAGGCTTGGTTTAATCCTACTTTCAAGTGAAGATATAAAGAAAGCTTCAGCAAAGGTTCATGATATAATGTGACGGCAACACTTCCTTCTCCTTGTTATCCCAGCAGCCTCCTTTTTTTGTCATCCCAGTGCGTGACACTGGGATCCAGGTTTCCATTTTTTATACTCACCAAATCAGTTTGCTTGCTAAAGTTTCCTGGATTCCAGACTGGAATGACATCGTTTACTATATATCACATTATATTGATTAATGCTACGCTCCTTGTTTCTTTGATGTAGACAATCCTTAATTGATTTAGCACGTTGAGATTATGCAGATAAATCATTCCTTCTAAATCTATATTTTCTACACCTTGACCGATATTTTGTAATAGTGGCATATTTTCAATACACTCAATCGTGCTCCAACGATTTTCTCTGCTATACTTTAAACTTGTGGAAGCAAACTTATACGGACCAAGAGATAGCATCAATAAAATGTCTCTACCGTATCAAATAAAACATCACGTGACTTTTCTCTTATCCTTTTTATTACTTCATCTGCAAGACTACGAACATCTTGGTTAGGTTCTGCTTTAATGCTGATAGTGTAATTATTAGTGATGTTCTGAGTTTTATTTTGTTCTTTATTTTCAAACTTACTCCTTGCAAATATCTTATCGCTCTCTGTCTCCTCAATAAGGCTTTTGACTCTGAAGCTATTTTTATTTCTCTTTGAAAATTCTTTAATTATACTGTTACCTAGCACAGGATTTCCACTGTTGAGAATATTACTTTTTAGGGGAGTGTGCACTGCTTTTACTTCAGTTTTTCTTTTTTCAAACTCTTTCAGTGGGCTATTTCCCAATACTTTTCCAAATATACTTTCACCTATCCATGAAAAAGCTTCTTCTATGGGTTTTATTATCGATTTCCAAAAGCTAGAGAAAAAGTCTTTTACCTTTTGCCAGTTAGTTATAACAAGTGCTGCACCAGTGACAAGTCCAGTAATTAAAAGTCCTATAGGGTTACTCATTACAGCGAGTGTTACTGCTCTTAGTCCTGTTACTACTGCAGGAAAAACTGTAGCTGATAAAAATGAAAATACTCCAAGTAGCTTTGCTTTCAGACTAAAAATCGTACTTCCTAGCAATGTAAATCCGTATCCTAGTCCCACTGCTACAACTTTTAAACTTATCAAGGCTGCTACAGTACCCATGATTGCTTTGGTTAAAGTTGGATATTTTTCTGCAAATAACGCTATGCTTCTAGTTTTTTCTTGTAAAAATTCAGCTATAGATTTTAAAGTAGGCAGCATCACTGAACCCAGGTTCATACCAACTTCAGCTATTGCGTTGCGAAGAAGTCGTAATTTACTGGCTGTGGTGTCTACACGGTTTTGAAATTCTTTCTGCAACGAGCTCTTGTACTCTTCTGTGTCAGCTAGTAACCTTATAGCATTTTCGTATTTGTTAAAACTTCCAGCTAATAATGCAATATCATCTTGATATTCCTGACCGAAAAGTTTCATAAGGATTGTAGAACGTTCCTGGTTATCCATTTTCTTTAGAGCTTGAAAAAAGTAGAGTAATGCTTCTTCGCCGTTTTCGCTTATTCTTTGTACTATTTCTTCTGCAGTTATTCCCATTTGCTCTAATGCTGCTTTAAAATCCCCTCCTTGTTCTTCAGCAGTCTGAAGTTTACTAAGTAGAGCATTTATAGCAGTTGCAGCTTTTGCTGGTTGTTTACCTAAACTAACGAAGGCATTTACTAAACTACTTGTTTCCTTGATGTCAAGACCAAATTGTTTTGCAGTACCACCAACTATTGCTAGAGCTTCAACCATATCTTTTGCTTTGGCAGCAGTGTTATCTGATAAGTGATTGATTACATTACCAACGTATTCCATTTTACTAACATCAATTCCATAAACGTTAGAGAGTTTAGCTATAGAATCACCTGCTTGCTCTGCAGACATATCAAATGCTGTAGACATTTTTGCCACTGTTTCTGTAAACATAAAAAGATCTTCTTTCTTGATACCAAATTGACCACCACTTGCAGCTATTTGTGCCAGTTCTGCGGCTGATAATGGTATAGTACGTGACATCTCTTTTAACTTCTTTGCAAATTTAGTTGCTTCATCCGTTCCTTTTTTAAAATCTACCACTTTTGTAACATCAGCCATAGCACTTTCAAAGTCAATTGCAACTTTAACTGGAGCTGCAAGCGTTAGCCCTAGCCCAATAGTCTCTATAATTTGTGACTTAAAATGTGCTTTGCTTGCTAAAAAACTTTGGTGACTACGTATTGCAGATCCAAGCTTACCATACTTACCTTTTAATACTTCAATAGAAGAGCCAAGTTTATGTTGGTCACTTACTAAGTACTTAATATTTCTTCCACTTTTTCTTACTTCTTCATTAAATGAATGCAAAGCATCTCTCTTTTTCAAATATGCTTCTTTTGCTTTTATTGCGGAGGTTTTGGCCTTGTCAAATTCTGCTTTTAAAGTTTTGCTCGGTTTCTCTATTGCCTTCATTTGTTTAGCTAAAGATTTTACTTGATCTTCAAAGCCTTTCCATGACCTCTTGCTAGTCAAAACATCATGACCTAACTGCTTAAACTTTGATACTGATTTTAAAGATGAGTCAAGCTTTCTTATATTCTCACCAAGATGAGTAAGTTGACTGCTACTTCCTTTTATTACAGTACTGAAACTGCCATCTAGGACTGCTCCAATTTTTATAGATAACGTTGACATTGTACCTTTCTCGCTGCTTTATGCCATAAGATAAATTCATTAATCTCCATATCAAGTATTTGTTCAACCCCGCCTCCTACAACAGAGCTAAACACTAATACTTCTAATCTCAAGTTTTTTGGATAATCGGTGAAAAAAAATCCTTTAATACCTCTTGAATTTTCACATAATCAGCAATATCTAACTCTTCAATTGCTTCTTTTGCAACTGATGTCAAATTGGCAGTCAAAGTTACTTCTTTACTAAGGTCACTACCATTTAAGCGTTCAATTGCAAGATAGTCTCTAACTTTTGGACGTCTAACAGTAAGTTCTGAGACAGAAATTCCATCAACTGTTATTGGGTTATTAAGTGTTATAGCTTGCATGTTCCTCCTTAAAAATTTAATTAAATAAAAGTCTATATCAGCTTTTACATAACTAATTTCTTTGTATGGTGCTATAAATAGGATTAGCTTTGATAAGAATCTTTTCTGTGTTCAATTGAAGTAATAACTACTGTATGTTCTGGTACATCTATATAATAAAGTATATGATAGGTACTCACCCGTAGACTGCGTTGTCCACTTAAGTTATGCTTTAATGGCTTTCCAAGTCCAATTGGATCAACTGTTAGACGCTCCATTATTGCCTTCTTAATCATTAACTTTACTTTTGCTGGAAGAGCCGGAATGTCTTTCTTTATAACAGATTCTGAATAGTCTATATTGTAAGGCTTAATCCCAGAAGGCATCTTGATGTTTAACCCTCTTTTCTTTATAGCGTTCGTCAGCAATCTTAGATAATTCTATATCTTCAATTTCTTCTTCCATTAATTCAGTTAATAACTTTAAAACGGACTTGTCTTGAGATTGTGCTACACTAACAAGTAAACCAGTTAGCTGCTCTATGGAATTTGTATGAGCTTTAGAATCCATATTAACTATATACCTACAACTTCTTATATTTTAACATTTTTATGTAATTTTGTCAACCATATTAGATCCCTAGAATCGTTTGTAGCAAGGCCATTTGATCAACACCATTTATCTTTCTAATCATATTTTCAGCATCGATTTCTATCAGCTCATTACCGCCTATAGTAAGTTTATAGTAATGGGCAGCTACAGTACATTTCAGCGTTGCTTTCTCAGCAGGTTTCCAGTTACCAAAATCAAATTCTTTAAAAATGCCTCTTAAATTGATTATTACTGCTCCAATATCATTACTTCCACTACCTTGCATTCCACCTCTGAGCGTCAAAGATACCGAATTTCCATTTATCAACCCAAATAGCCGAAAGAGCTCTGTATCGTATTCAGCAAAAGTGAAATCTGCTTCAAGCTTTTCCATGCCCATGTCAATATTTATTGGAATATCCATACCACCAGCACAGTACTCTTCTGTTTTTATGGTAAGCTTTGGTAGCGTAATTTCATCTATTTTTCCTGCATAACCACGACCATCTACAAATACGTTAAAATTTCTCAGTATTTTGGGTAACACTTCGCTTTCTTCTAAGAAACTTCCTTAACTAGCTCCTCTTGTTGCACTAAAGTATAGCCAAATTCTCGTGCCTTTTTGATCAAATTTTTTACAGCTCTCTCCTTATATCGTGTTTCATAGTATTCCATTCCTTTTTCTACATATTCTTGTCCGTATTTGAGCATACTATAAAATATGCATGCTATTTTTCTTGCAGTAGCTGTTATTGCTTTTGGTGCTCCTAATCGTTTTTTTAATCTCCTGTAGTATGCACCCAATGAACTTTTACTATTTCCTACAGAATTAGCAGCCATTCGAAATGCATTCGCAGCACGATTAATGACTTTACGCGTTCTTGTGCTAAACACTTTTTCTCCTGTAATTTTATTGGCAGGGCTGAGTCCTAACCACGATGAAAAGTGTTTTTCTGTTGACCATTTATTATGGTTTATACCAGTTTCTGAAATTATAGTCTGTATACTTAGTATATCAAGCCCTGGAACTTTAGTAAAATCCATACCAGTTATTCGGTGCAGTTCCTCGTGCAAAGCAAAGTCAGGCTTACTTTTTCTGTGCTTATTCTTTTCCTTACTCAACTGTTTACTTTCGTTAGATTTTGTTTCAAACGTTTTGTAATAGACCTCAATATTTCTATCACATTCTGCTATTTTTTCTTGATAAATATTATATAGTTCAAATTCTTGCTTTAGCGTGAATACATGTTCCTCTCTATAATCGCCAGCTAACGCTTTTGCTATAGTAGACTGATCATTTTTTATTCGTGCATCCCTGAATTGAGCCAATTTCCCAGAATCTCTTTCGCCTTTAATTATAGCCTTGATAATTTTCATACCAGTTACTCCTGTTATATCTCTTATAACTCTATGCAGTTGTATATTCATTTGAATTAATGCCTTCTGCATACGCAGAACATGTGTAGATGCACTTTCAGTGAGGTTCTTACGTTGTCGCACGTAACTACGCAATACACATATCTGGCTATCTGGCCTAAATGACCCTTGGAGTAATCCATAACTATGTAGTTGTTGTAACCACTGACAGTCCTGAACATCTGACTTTCTCCCAGGTACATTTTTTACATGTCGCGCATTTACCAACTTAACTTCAAAACCGTAAGATTCCAGTATTTGAAACAAAGGAATCCAATATACACCAGTTGATTCCATCGCTACGGTTGTAACTTTACACTTTTTTAACCACCTTGCTAAATTATGAAGGTCTTCAGTGAAGCAGCCAAATTTTTGAACACGTTGCTCATCTCTTCTCTCGGGTATACATACATAATGTACAGCCGAACCAACATCTATCCCTGCTGCATCAGGATTCATTACCTCTAATTTACTTTTTGTCATTGTAATTGACCTCCTATAACTTATAATGAAGAAGTATTTAAGCTTGGGACGGTTAGATTATACAATCTTCTAATCGAGGTAGTCGTAATAGACTCCATCAGTGGTTTAACCGTTCCTCCAAAACCATGCTCCCAAACGGGCACTCTAGCACCATTGAGCGTCCGGTTATAACTGCAAAAATACTTCTTAATAAATTATATTTAAAAATTGTTATAGCACTGGATAAAATAGTTTCTTTCAGGTTTAACAAGATTTTTCCTTGTT
>NZ_JAPQLL010000062.1:0-15085 GCF_028981865.1 Wolbachia endosymbiont of Drosophila nikananu
ACTGGAATCCAGCCTTTATTATGCAGCCACTTGGTTGAAATTACGTCTTCTGGATCCCAGTGTCAAGCACTGGGATGACAAAAAAGGGGCTACTCTGATGACACCGTCATAAAGGAACCAGTGTCAGCTACTTTCATGACATCATTCTTTTTCCTGGATCCCAGTGTCTGGGCACTGGGATGACAGGAAGAGAAGGCTACTTGGATGACACCTTGACGATTTGAAGAATCGTCATTCCGCTGCTTGTTAGCGGGATCTAGAGATACCGCGGCGGGATGACGTAGGGGTTGCCGAGATTCCAGTGCTTGACACTGGAATAGGTGTGTGTATTTGTGAAAAAAAAATCTCCATGAAATTTGTGAAGCAATGTGGTGGGACTAGTGCGATTCGAACGCACGACCTTCGGATTAGGAGTCCAACGCTCTATCCTGCTGAGCTATAGTCCCGTGTTCCCTGCCATTTATGTAAAGTTATAGCAAAAAATCCTTCTCTTTTCTAGATTTCTTGCATAACCAATTTATGACGACAAAAAACATTTCTGTACTTCTTGAGGATAATGCTATTATATTTAATAACATGGTTTAAGTAAGATTAATGCTAGTTAACAACATTGGTTATTTCTATAACAATCAAGACGACTTTGCTTTAAGCAATATAAACATTAAAGTAAAAAAAGGAAGTGTTGCATGTTTATTGGGGCATTCTGGCTGTGGCAAGTCAACAATTTTGAAATTAATTGCAGGGATAGAAAATCCAAAATCTGGAACTATTTTTATAAATGGTAGGTTAGTTGCTAGCAATAAGGCATCAGTCGCTATAGAGCATAGAAATATCGGATTGATTTTTCAGCATTCTGCATTATTTCCTCACAAAACAGTAGTAGAAAATATAACCTTTGCTATCCGCAGCTCTTCCAAGAGAGAAAAGCACCTAATTGCATTGGAAATCTTGAAGTTACTCAATATAGAAAAATATGAAAATATGTACCCTAACGCCTTATCTGGAGGACAGCAACAATTAGTTGCAATAGCAAGAGTGATAGCACAAAACCCTGATGTTGTGTTGTTAGATGAACCATTTTCTAATTTGGATATACTGCTCAAGTGCCGAATAAGACAACATATATTGTCCCTTTTTAGAACTAAAAATATCCCTGTGCTAATGGTAACTCATGACCCGCAAGAAGCATTGAAAGTTGCAGATTTTATCTATGTAATGAAAAATGGTAAAATTATTCAATCAGGGGTTTCTAGCGATATATACCATAGGCCTAGAGATGATACGCTAGCAAAGTTTTTTAGTGAGCTCTCCTCTACTCTATAGTTAAGCGAAAAGCTTCCACTTATTCGCTGCAAGAAAACAATCTATTTTGGAATTGTTATAAAATAATTAAAAAACCTTGATTTATAATTAAATAAAGGTGATATAATCTATGTGTTACTTGACTTCAGTCAAGTTTTAACATTTAAAGGTCAATATTTTAAATGGAGGTGAAAATGAGTTTAGGACCATGGCAATTGTTTCTAGTCTTAATAATAATTTTAGTTCTGTTTGGTGCAGGTAGATTACCGCAAGTTATGGGTGATTTAGGAAAAGGCATTAAAAACCTTAAACAGGAGCTTAAGGACTCAGAAAAATTATCGTCTAATGAACCAGATCGTTAGCGTCCTCATACTTTGTGACATGCACCTTAGTGCATGTCATCTGTTTAAAAACTTAGTCAGGTTAAAAAATGAAAGAGATGAAGTGTTGGTATGAAATAAATAACAAATATTGAAATACAGCAACAACTATGTTAGCTTAGGAGGAATATTTTATTAAAGGATAATTGTGCAAAAAAGTGAGAAACTAACTAAAGATAAAAAACTAGCTTCTGATATTCTAAAAGAGGTTGCAGATACCAATAACAATGATAGCGATAAAGTAACTTTGTTTGACATTAAAACAGCTTTGCATGAGCGAGGTTTTGGTATTTTAATAATCATCTTCTCCTTGCCGCTATCGGTGCCTATACCGGTTCCACCTGGTTATACAACTATTCTTTCTATACCTTTAATCTTATTCTCGCTGCAGCTTTTATTTGGATTTGATTCTCCTTGGATGCCCAGTTGGCTAGAAAGAAAATCTTTTCAGCGTTCAACACTAGCTCTTGTGGTGGAGAAAACTTCTCCAACATTAAGAAAAATAGAAAAGTTCATGAAACCAAGAATGTCTTTTATTTTCTATGGGCCTGGCGAAAAAATTTTAGCTTTTGTAATGTTGCTTTGTGCATTATCAATAGCTCTTCCATTACCTCTTACCAACTTTATTCCTGCAATTGGTACGACTCTTATTTCACTTGGTATTATGAGTAAAGATGGGTTTCTATCCATATTGGGAATTTTAACATCATTGTGTGGACTATTGCTTACTCTTGTTGTAGTAGTCAAAGGGCCACAACTTATCATTGGGGCATTTTCTTTTTTCAAAAGCTTCGTATATGGTTAGGCTTTACAACACCTTAACAAAAAAAAAGGAACTTTTTACACCAATCGATAAAGATCATGTGAAAATGTATGTTTGCGGACCAACAGTATATGACACAGCACATATAGGCAATGCACGGTCTGTTGTTGTGTATGATGTGTTATTTCAGCTACTTAAGTTTTGTTATGGCAGAGTTACCTATGTGCGTAACATAACCGACATTGATGATAAGATAATTAATGCAGCAAGCGAGAAAAATAGCAACATAGAAAATATAACCACATATTACATTAAAGCTTTTCATGATGATATGGAAAGCATAAATTGTAAAGAGCCAACACACGAGCCAAAAGCAACAGAAAACGTAGATTATATTATAGAATTAATTGAACATTTACTGCAATCAGGCCACGCTTACGAATCTGACAAACACGTGTATTTTAATATAGAATCTTACCATGAATATGGTGCTTTATCAGGAAAAAAAACTGATGAATTGGTTCCAGGTAACAGAGTTAAAGTTAATGAAAATAAAAAGCACCCTGGAGATTTTGTACTGTGGAAGCCTGCAAGTGATATTGACTACAAACTTTCAAGTTATTGGGATAGCCCATGGGGAGAGGGCAGGCCTGGATGGCATATAGAATGCTCAGCAATGTCATATGCTTATCTTGGCAAAGATTTTGATATTCATGGTGGCGGCATAGATTTACAATTTCCTCACCATGAAAATGAAATTGCACAGAGTAAGTCTGCATTTGCTGGATCAATGTTTGCAAAATACTGGATACATAACGGCTTTCTTACAGTAAGTGAAGAAAAAATGAGCAAGTCCTTATTTAATATAGTCAAAGTAAGAGGTTTGCTAGATAGTGGAATAAAGGGTGAAGTAATACGTTATGTGCTGCTCAAAACTCACTACAGAAAACCACTTGATTGGACAGAAAACGTTATTTCTGATGCACAGGAAACCTTAAATAAATTTTATCGGTTATTACGTGGCTTAGATACAACGAATATTGATGAAAGTAATGCAGAGATTTTTAAAGATTTTATAGACGCTTTAAAAAACGACTTAAACATTCCTGAAGCTCTAGCTATATTACATGAAATGGCTGCAAAAATTAACAAAATGAGTAATGAAAGTGAAAAGCTTAAATTAACTGAAAGTTTTATTAAGAGTGCCAGATTTATTGGTCTTCTTGAGTCAAGTTATCAAGAGTGGTTTACTGCTGGTGTGAGTCATCAAGAAATAGAAAGATTGATAGACTTAAGAAAAATTGCAAAAAAAAATAAAAATTACGATACTGCAGACAAAATCAGGGATCAGTTGAAACAAAAGGGGATTACAATTTCTGACAACGAAGATGGTACAACAACTTGGTAAACTTATATGGAAGATTACTTTCTGCTGTTTAAAGACAGCCTATTATCATCGTTAATCTTGCCTATACACCAAGGCTTTATGTTTGAAGCTATGCTGTACTTTAGATCACATCACAATCTACTACTGATGTTGTTTTTTGGAGTACTAGGATCAAGCCTTGGTGGAATAGTTAACTGGTGTTTGGGTAGAATAACAATCTCTATACGAAAATCATACCACAAACTAGAGAACGAGCACACAACACCAAAAGTCGTAAGAAATCTACTGATTTGTGCAGTTGCATTACTTTCATGGGTGCCAGCACTTGGAAGTGTGATTCAAATTTTATCAGGTTATTTCAAGTTAAACCTTTATATCCTTGCCCCTTTAGTCATTCTATCTAATTTCTTCTATTTGTTATATCTAATACTTACTTTTGGCGTATAACAGCTATAGTACTACAGCTATTAAAGCCCACTTCTGTCATCCTATAGCCTGGAGCTATAAATTAAATGCAAAATTTCTAGTAGTCATAGGATGCACCATGAGCTAAAAGCAATTCCACAAGTTCTTGGTGATTATTGTTAGTTGCATAATACAATGCTGTCTTTCCTTCATTATTTTTGGCGTTAACGTCTGCGTTGTGTTTTAGTAGCGTCCTCGTTATATCAACCTTTTGCCTAATAACAGCCAAGTGTAGTGCAGTGTTGCCATCTTTATCCTTACCATTAACATCAGAACCTTCTCGAATAAGGCATCCTGCAATATTGTAGCTCCCAGATAAAGCAGAGTAGTGTAATGGAGTTCTGCCATTTTTATCCTCAGCATTAACAAAAGCACCTATATTGATTAGACACTCTACTATTCTTAAGTCTCCACTGAAAGTGGCCTTATAGATAGCGCGGTGTAATGCTGTTTCGCCATACTCATTCTTAGCATTAACATTAACATTTTTTTTAATTAGGCACTTCACTACATTTAATTCTCCATTCTCAACAGCAAAAAATAATGGTGTCATGTAGTGTTCATTCCTAGCATCAACATAAGCATCCTCATTAATGAGGTGTTCCACTATACCCAATTCCCCAATGCCAGCAGCTAAATATAATGGAGTCATACCATAGTTGTCTTTAGCATCAATATCAGCATACTTTTTGATGAGATATTCCAGCATATCCAGATCTCCATTTATAGCAGCAATGTGTAATGGAGCCCTGCCATATTCTCCTTTAGCATTAATGTTATTATTTTTAATAATCAGGTATTTTACTATGTCCAATTCTCCAGCGTAAGCAGCTGAATGCAATGGAGTATTATCATATTTGTCTTTAGTATTAGCGCTAGCACCTTTATTGACTAGACATTTCATTACATTCAAATTTCCACTCTTAGCAGCAATATGCAACAAAGTTTGACCGTGATTGTCCTTAACATTAACAATTTTTACCAATTCATCTGGGTAATATTTTTCTATATGTGTTATTATTGCACTAATTGCTTTACAATCACCACTTTCAGCAAGCAAGTGCAAAGGGGTGCTTTTCCTTATGAACAGTGTTCCTCCATATACACAAAATGAGTTAAAGTAAAAGTTATCAATCAACTTACCGTATGTACTTGCGTATCCCCATACAAATGCAATATGGCTCATACTACCTTGTGCTAAACCACCACTGTTTATCAATTCCAAAGCTTTCCTTAGAACTTCTTCTTGGCCCTCCTTTTGTAATTTTAATCTAGTTATTCCCTGCACTACTCTGTGAATACTTGCCACTTCCTCTTTCAAGTCAATCATTGAATATCTATCGAGTAGCTCAACAGCACTCCTTAGCTTTTCTTTATCATTGGTTATTAGCTTTGAAAAGATTTCTTCTACACAAATCTTGTCAGGAATAAGATAAGCCATTGTTTCCAGAATATTCAACGCTTCACAGCCATATTCTTTTGTATATGTGTCATCGTAGTATTACAAGTTATTGAAACTGCTTCAGTATAACGATCTTCGCCTTCACAATCTCCTTCTTTAAGTGACTTTCTTGTATGTTGTTGGGACTCCTTTAAGTAATCACTTACCTCAAATCTTCCATAACCTCTCAACTTTGATTTTTTATTTTTGTTGCAAATATATACGGTTGCTTGTTTTAAAGCCAAGGGAACATACTGCAGCTTTTCTGTTAATTCTTCTATTTCCTGATCCTGTAAATTGTCCTCTATGTTCAAAGCTTTTTTAACAAACTCGCAAGCTTCTGTTTTACAAAATTCATTTAACCGTATTACTTTTATATCTCCTTCTTCTACCGAATCCCATTTTTGATCATGAGAAGTAATTAAAACATAAGGTTTTTTATGTCTAGAATGTAAAGATGAAGGTAAAAACTTTCTAATGTATTTATATTCTCTTGCATTATCGAAAATAAAAAGACTTTTTATATCTTCGAAATACCTATATACGTCTTTAATAACAGACCTGATTCCCTTTTCTTGTTCAGTGTCTTCTTCTGTAATAGAAATTTTCGAACCTTCAGGTAATCTTTTATTTAGCTTTTTAGCTAATCCTTTAAACGACTCTTCAAGATCCTTTGGTGTTTCTGCATTTATCCGTACAAGGTTACCATCATAATCTTCTTTACGTTTATAAGCATATTCTATAGCCAATCCATTCTTCCCTACTCCGTCAGGACCGCTAATGACAACAGCTCGCAATGTTTCCATCGGGTTGCTAGTGCTTTCTTGCAATTTATTATATATTTCTTGCAATTCATTTTTTCTTCCAACAAACATCTCAACTGAATATTCTATATTAAACTGAATAGGCTCCTTACGTGTTTGTTGATCATTAACTAAAATTTCTACCTTTTCTCCTATCCTATCAACTTTATCCTCTATTCTAATTGCTCTTTTGTTCCCTTCTTCTACTCCTTGTTCTATCTTACCTAAAGTACTAGCCCACAGCTCAACTTCTCGAAAAAACTTTTCTCCTTCTTCTGGTGTGAGAAAACGCCCCCTTTTATCCTTCATCCAACTTGACATCATTGTGGAAAGGGCATTGAGAACGGAGTCATTATCACCAAAGTATTTGAACCTTCTGGCCAAGTCATCATTTATCTCATTTTTGATTAACTTTTCTAGCTCAGCGTCATTAGGCGAATTCACTACAAACACTAGTTCATTTAAAAATCCTTTTATTTCTTCATCGCTTACTTCCCTACCTCCAGCACTCATCCTTTGCTTTAAGTATTGAGCAATATTATTACGTAAGTCTCTAAGCTTATATTTTGCACTATCACCTATATTCAGAAACTCATCTTGTGTTTCTATTTTTTCGACTGTAATTCCCTTGCTTGCTAGACTTTCACGGTCAAAATCAACATTTATAACAATAAAAAAATCCTTTATTTTATCCTTGAATTCTTCATTACCTCGAATTTCTAAAAAGGCAGCAAAATGTTTTACTAAGTTAAGTTCACCACTTTTTGTCAATAAGTCGCCTACACAGATCTTCTTGCTGTCGTCTTGTTTATGTTTAACTTGTATAAGCATATATACTGTTGTCCCATTTTACTCATACCGGAAAACAATATCGTCAAAGCCTGCAGCCGAACTCATTTCCGTGGCTAAGCGGAAAAAGTACTTTCTATACATTGCACGTCTAAAAAACAGCATTAGCCACAATTTTTGATAGTCAACACCATGAATAAAGTTTTTCACCCCTCCAGCAGGATAAGTTTCAAGCATCCTCAACCTCACATAATTTTAAAAATAGTACCAACAAATGGTAAAAAAGTTATATATCATGAGATATAGATATCGTAACAAAGACCTTGGAATATCTACGAGATGTGCTGTTATGTAAATAAAAAAATGTGACTAATTACTTAATCTTTCACTCAAAACCAAGTTCACAATATCAGGGCTGGCTTTTCCCTTGGTGAATTTCATGACTTCACCGACAAAGAATCCGTATAATCTTGTTTTACCGCTTTTGTATTCTTGAACTTTATCTTGGTTGTCATTGATGATTTTATCTATTACCTCTGAAATTTGACATTTGTCAGTTATTTGCTTGAGATCCTGCTCTTCTATAATAAGGGATGCAGGCTTTCCAGTTTCAAACATAATATCAAAAACTTGTTTACCAAGTTTAGCAGAGATCGTTCCATCAACGATAAAATCTAAGAGTTCTGACAAAGCATTTGCTTTGATTGGGGAGCTCATAATATCAATATTTGCTTTATTTAAACGACCGAAAAGCTCTACAGTTAACCAGGTGACCGCGAGCTTTGAATCATGTTTTTTTATCAATTCCTCAAAGTAATCAGCAATCGCCTTATCGGAAGTAATGACATTTGCATCGTATCCATTGATACCTAATTCCTCAATGTATCGCAGCTTTTTTTGATCTGGCAACTCGGGCAAAGATGATTGAATTAAATCAATTTTCTCCTGGCTTACCTCAACAGGTAATAAATCAGGCTCAGGGAAGTATCTATAGTCGCTTGCATCCTCTTTGCTTCTCATCACTTTTGTTTTTCCCAAAGCGACATCAAACAATAAGGTATCTTGACTTATTTCTTCTCCACTTTCTAAAATTTCAATTTGTCTTTGTATTTCATAGTCTATAGCTTGCACAATATAACGTATCGAGTTCAGATTTTTTATTTCACAACGAGTGCCAAATGTGCTACTGCCTTTTAGGCGAACAGAAACATTTGCATCACAACGAAGTGATCCCTTTTCCATATCACCATCACACGAACCAGTGTAACGCAAAATCTGCCTCAATTTTTTCATGCATTCTGCAGCTTCTGCAGATGAACGGAGATCTGGTTCTGAAACAATTTCCATTAAAGCAACCCCTGCACGATTTAAATCCACATAAGTTTTGCTTTCCTCATGAACGCTCTTTCCTGCGTCTTGCTCTAAATGAATTCTCGCAATTCTTATTTCCTTTTCATTGTCGTTGATAAATACTCTACCATTTTTAGCTATTGGCTCAAAAAATTGGGTTATCTGGTAACCTTGCGGTAAATCAGGATAAAAATAATTTTTCCGATCAAAGTAAGAACACTTATTAATTTCTGCAGAAAGTGCAAGACCGGTGCGTATTGCTTGCTCTATGCAGTAATAATTTAGTATTGGCAGCGTACCTGGCATTGCTGCATCAACTAGAGAAACTTGAGTGTTATGCTCAGCACCAAACTCCGTTGATGAGCTAGAAAATAGCTTCGTATTAGAAGAAACTTGAGCGTGCACCTCAAGCCCAATTACCGCTTCCCAATCCTCTTTCGTCATGTATTTTATTTAAATGATAATCTTAATATTCTGCAAAATTAACACAAAAAGTCAAAACAAAACTCATGTTAGCTAAGTGGTATGCAACCCGTAGAAACAGGACGAAAAATTAAACGAAAAACTTACTTGACAAGCCTCGCCAGCCCCCTTATCATGATAGTGAAGGTATTCAGTTATCTTCATCTGTGCAGATTAAANNNCAAGAAAACAACGTAGTTGGCGTCTTATTTTTAATTTTTTGCACTATGTGCACCTTATGTCTTCACAACATTTCTGGGTTTTTACCTATATAAGCTGGAACGCGCTTATAAGTCGTTTAAGACAGTATAGTACGCCAATTTGCAGGATTAGAGAGTGACAACTAGCTAACACGGGGTTTCTTTTGCCTTTTTTTCTGCTTAGTAAATTTCTTAAACATTTTAGCTAAGGTTAGTTGCACTTAAAAGCAGCTAAATTGCGGTGTTTAAGACTTAAAAAATGCCAATACTGAAAATAGACAATGACTAGAGCTTCTTTTGCCTTTTTTTTTATTTGGTAAATTTCTTAATGTTTATAGCTAAACGACAACCGTCATCCCGCAGCGGGATCTATGCTAAGGAGATACCGTGGCGGTATGACGTAAGGCTACAGGTGTCATCCCAGTGCCCAGACACTGGGATCCAGAAAACTTAACTTTAAATAAGTGGCTGCATGATAAAGACTAGATCCCAGTGTCAGCTACTCGGATGACAGGGGAGGTTGCACCATAAGGTGAACCAGTGTCAACTACTTAGATGATACCTTTTTTCTACTTAGTTTGGGTTATGCAAGAAGTCTATTGCATTCCTGAGCAATTTGATTCATTATTCTTTTTGTAAAAAATTTTCTTGACTTTCTCTCTACTTTTTCTGGGTAAGGTCACTTTAAAGGAAGTCTAATAGATGCTACATAGAAATCCAGATGAGTTTCTAAAGTCTATTCCAAAAGATAAGCGCATAATGTGCCTTGACATGGGAGAAAAGCAAATAGGTATAGCATTTAGTGATAAAACACAGCTTATAGCCACAGCTCATAGTGTATATTATAGGAAAAATATGAGCAAAGATTTAGGTTATCTGCATAGAATATTCAAAGAAAATGAAGCTGGATCAATGGTAATAGGACTACCATTAAAAATGGACGAGCAAGAAACTAAATGGTGTAAAACCATAATCCAATTCGCAAATAAAATAATAAAAAAATATAAAGTAAATATATACTTACAAGACGAAAGCTTCTCAACATCTATCGCAACTCATACACTAAAAATTACTGGCATATCAATCACAAAATCGAAAAAAATAGATGATAAAATCTCCGCATGTATTATTTTGCAACGAATGTTAGACAAGATAAATACAATCAAATAGTTTTTCCAGATCTGGAAATCTTCAAACTGAATCTCATATAAAAGTTACTCAACAAAACAAGAACCTTTCGTATAAGCATGACAAATTGCTACAGCAAGAGCATCAGCAGCATGGTGGCATTTTATACTCAAATTTTTAACTATTTGCTTCACCATAAATATAATCTGATCCTTATCAGCATGACCATTTCCGGTAATGCTTTTTTTTACATAGTTTGCATCATATTCATTCATAGTTAGCTTTGTTATTTTTAACGCTAAAATTACAACCCCTCTTGCATATCCTAAAGTTAGTGAAGATTTAGGATTTTTATTAACAAAAATTTTCTCCACCGCAGCTTCATTCGGAGAGTATAAGGAAATTACTTTCTTTAATTGTTCAAAAATCATATATAGGCGTTCATCTGTATTGAGCTTATTGTCAGTTGATATGGTGCCGCTGCCCAAAAATTCAATATTATTTTTTTCGTTTAGGTCAATAATGGCCCACCCCGTCTTACTTATCCCTGGATCTAGACCTATTATTTTAACCACTTAATAAACGCTTAACCAATAGACAAACAAAAATAAAAACATCCAGACTACATCTACAAAGTGCCAATACCAGGAGGCAAACTCAAAGCACAAATGTTCCTGAGGTGTAAACTGGCCTTTCCGCGCTCTAAATAAACACACTGATAAAAATATTATTCCTATTATAACGTGTGCGCAGTGAAAACCGGTAATCATATAAAAATTGGATGTATAAATAAGCTTTTCTCCTGTTTCTTGTAGAGAAAAATTCGCTTCATGATACTCTATTGCTTGCACTATTATAAAAAAAAACCCAAGCAATATAGTTATGGACAGCATTTTAATCATGCTCTTTTTATCATTTTCAAGTAAAGAGTGATTTGCCCAAGTAATTGTTGTACCAGAAAGCAACAATATTAATGTATTTATGAATGGTAGTGACCACGGATCAGGTGGCAAAATTCCCTCAGGGGGCCATTCAACTTTTTTTGCAGGAGAAAACGCCTCAAATAAAAAAACTGGATCAAGCCAGGCTTTAAAGAATGAACAAAAGAACACTATAAAAAATACGACCTCCGAGAGAATAAATAAGTACATTGCAAATTTGAGTCCATGTTTTACAATGGTAGTATGACATTTATCATAAATGGCCTCCCTTATTACATCTCTCCACCAATAGAACAGCACCCCTAATACTGCGGAGATTCCCAGAACTAAACAAAACATTCCGAAAATTTGTTTATGAAGCGCGCCAACTAATCCAAGTGCAAGAATAAGAATTGCTGCTGATATAGCAATTGGCCAAGGACTTGGGGCCACTAAATGAAAATCATGTTCTTTACTGTTCATAGCATTTTAAAAAATACTTACTAAGGATACAAATTAGTTTAAAATTGTCAATGTTCCTTAGGAAATTGATTGGATCTTGAAAAATTATATGCACTGTCCCAAAAGTCTAACTCAAATTGTGCGCTTATCCTAAATAACTCAAGCATTCTACTCCTTTCATTTACTCCTACCTTTTTGCAATATTTATCAACAATATTCTCTAAAGTAGCGTACCCATATTCCATTAAACTACCGCTATAAAAATCAAACCAATCCTTATATTTGTTATTTTCCTTGAACCTACTTTTCATATTATCAGTAACAGTTTTGTATATAAACATGCAAGAATGTAAAACCGTTATAGCTTCATAGGTATCGCTATATGAGATGGATAAAAGAAAATTGGTAAAATTGAAACATGCAGGAGATTTTTTTCCATGCCTTACACCATATATAGTAAAGTAGTGATCACACAAGAACTTATTAACAGCTATTGAACCTTGTGCCACTTTAGCAAGAGGGATTACATCATTATGATCTTCTATTCTGGAGGCAGTAGTCAATATGGTACGAATATAATCATCTAAAAACAGCTCATCCTGCTGAATATAGAACTTAAAACTCTCTATATTTAAAGTGCCGTTCATCAACTCAACATTAAAAGGGTGATTAACTATATCCCTTAAAAGATTTGATCCATAACAACTCTTAATGATACTACTAAACATATAAAATGCTAAAACTACGATTCTGACACGAGTTATCCTATGTTAGATCATAAGTTGCTACCTGCTTTATAATACACTTCATTCCAAAATTCCATCTCAAGCTGCAGCCCATCACGAAAGAATCCTAGCATGTTTTTTCGTTCATCATTATTGGATTTTTCATATAGATTATTCATAATGCTAGTTACATCATCAATCATGGTATTTGCCTCATCAGAGCTAAAAAAATCTATCCATTTTTGATATTTGTTATCAGCAGTAGTCTTACTTTTCACAATATGACAAACAACTATTTGATATAAACAGAAACACGGATAAGAAGCTGCTAAACCTTCAGCAACAGAATTATGATATGCAATACGTACGAAGAAGTTAGTAAAAGCCGAGCAAGATCTCGATTTTTTGTGGCTATCAGATAAACCACAATCTGCAAAATGTTTACTATAGTAATCTCGTGTGGCAAAAGTGCCCACAGCTACACAAATCAATTTATTCATTATTTCAACATCATTAAACTTAGCTGCAATAATCAATAAAGCACGAGTGCAGTCCACTACATACAAAAAATCCTGCTGAAGATAAAATTTGAACTTTTCATAATCTAGCGTATTGTTCATCAATTCAACATTGAAAGGATGTTTTTTTATTTCTTCAATGAGGTCAGATGATTCTCTTATAGCAATATCGTAGAACTCTTCTTTTGGATCATTACGCATTTTGTAAGCCTCATAAATATTAAAATTACCATAAATATAATATAATTATTATAAAAATCTAATTACACTTTAATAATAAGCTATTATATCAGTATCGAGCTATAAATTAAAACTTTAAAGCAGTTCTATTTTTATCTTCCATATTGAATTCTCTACAAAACTCAGCAGATAAGTCCATATTCTTCTAAGAAACTTCCTTAACTAGCTCCTCTTGTTGCACTAAAGTATAGCCAAATTCTCGTGCCTTTTTGATCAAATTTTTTACAGCTCTCTCCTTATATCGTGTTTCATAGTATTCCATTCCTTTTTCTACATATTCTTGTCCGTATTTGAGCATACTATAAAATATGCATGCTATTTTTCTTGCAGTAGCTGTTATTGCTTTTGGTGCTCCTAATCGTTTTTTTAATCTCCTGTAGTATGCACCCAATGAACTTTTACTATTTCCTACAGAATTAGCAGCCATTCGAAATGCATTCGCAGCACGATTAATGACTTTACGCGTTCTTGTGCTAAACACTTTTTCTCCTGTAATTTTATTGGCAGGGCTGAGTCCTAACCACGATGAAAAGTGTTTTTCTGTTGACCATTTATTATGGTTTATACCAGTTTCTGAAATTATAGTCTGTATACTTAGTATATCAAGCCCTGGAACTTTAGTAAAATCCATACCAGTTATTCGGTGCAGTTCCTCGTGCAAAGCAAAGTCAGGCTTACTTTTTCTGTGCTTATTCTTTTCCTTACTCAACTGTTTACTTTCGTTAGATTTTGTTTCAAACGTTTTGTAATAGACCTCAATATTTCTATCACATTCTGCTATTTTTTCTTGATAAATATTATATAGTTCAAATTCTTGCTTTAGCGTGAATACATGTTCCTCTCTATAATCGCCAGCTAACGCTTTTGCTATAGTAGACTGATCATTTTTTATTCGTGCATCCCTGAATTGAGCCAATTTCCCAGAATCTCTTTCGCCTTTAATTATAGCCTTGATAATTTTCATACCAGTTACTCCTGTTATATCTCTTATAACTCTATGCAGTTGTATATTCATTTGAATTAATGCCTTCTGCATACGCAGAACATGTGTAGATGCACTTTCAGTGAGGTTCTTACGTTGTCGCACGTAACTACGCAATACACATATCTGGCTATCTGGCCTAAATGACCCTTGGAGTAATCCATAACTATGTAGTTGTTGTAACCACTGACAGTCCTGAACATCTGACTTTCTCCCAGGTACATTTTTTACATGTCGCGCATTTACCAACTTAACTTCAAAACCGTAAGATTCCAGTATTTGAAACAAAGGAATCCAATATACACCAGTTGATTCCATCGCTACGGTTGTAACTTTACACTTTTTTAACCACCTTGCTAAATTATGAAGGTCTTCAGTGAAGCAGCCAAATTTTTGAACACGTTGCTCATCTCTTCTCTCGGGTATACATACATAATGTACAGCCGAACCAACATCTATCCCTGCTGCATCAGGATTCATTACCTCTAATTTACTTTTTGTCATTGTAATTGACCTCCTATAACTTATAATGAAGAAGTATTTAAGCTTGGGACGGTTAGATTATACAATCTTCTAATCGAGGTAGTCGTAATAGACTCCATCAGTGGTTTAACCGTTCCTCCAAAACCATGCTCCCAAACGGGCACTCTAGCACCATTGAGCGTCCGGTTATAACTGCAAAAATACTTCTTAATAAATTATATTTAAAAATTGTTATAGCACTGGATAAAATAGTTTCTTTCAGGTTTAACAAGATTTTTCCTTGTT
>NZ_JAPQLL010000063.1:0-8657 GCF_028981865.1 Wolbachia endosymbiont of Drosophila nikananu
TGCGATAACAGCTGCTTCTGGCCCGATGGCTGTTCCCAGCATTCCGCTCTCAAATTCGCCCAGTTGGTTGCTGGAGCCGATGAACAGCGAATTTACAGCAGAGACTCTGCCGCGCATGGCGTCTGGTGTCGCCAGTTGAATGAGTGAAGACCGGACGACAACACTGATGACGTCTGCTGCTCCTAAAACCATCAGGGCGGCGACTGAAATCCATGTGATGTGCGAAGCGCCGAACACGATGGTCGCGATTCCAAAAACGATCACGGAAACAAACATCGTAATTCCAGCGCGGCCCCCAAGTGGATGGCGGGACAGCCAGGCTGATGTAAAGAGCGCTCCAAGGGCGGGGGCTGCGCGCAGAAAGCCTAGCCCTATTGGTCCCACATGGAGAACGCTATCCGCATAGACGGGGAGCATGGCAGTGGCGCCGCCAAGAAGAACGGCAAAAAGATCCAGGGAAATTGCACCAAGAAGGTCGCGACGTCTGTTCAGAAAACCAAGGCCCGCAAATACAGAGGCGAACGTCACGGGTTCTTTTGATGCGACCTTATGGCGCAATTTCAGAGCCAGCGTTCCTAGAAATGCCAAGGCGAATCCAAGCGTCGCAAGGCTGTAGCAGATGACTGACCCAAGCCCGTAAAGTAGGCCGCCCAGGCTTGGCCCTACAATGGATGCCGTCATGAACAGCGAGGACATCAGGGCCTGTGCTCTAGGCAAAAGCTGAGGGGGGACGATTGCTGGAAGAAACGCCTGCTGGCACGGCATTTCGAAGCTGCGGAGCGTGCCGTAGAACGCTGCAAAAGCGTACACATAGGCCGGGGTCAGGCAATGCATGGCCGCGATGGCAGCAAGGGCGCCAGTGCTGAGCACTTCCAGAATCTGGCAGATCAGCACCACGCTACGACGATTAAAACGGTCCGCGACGTGTCCGGAAATGAATGTCAGGGGAACCATCGGTAGAAACTGTGCAAGGCCCAGATAGCCTAGCGATGAAACGCTATGGGTCAGGGCATACATCTGCCAGCCGATGGCAATTGTCAGCGTCGTCGCAGAAAGCTGGGAACAGATTCGGCTGATAATCAGTGGGCCGAGGCCGGGAAGGGCCCGTAATGCTGGTTCAATCATTCAGGCACATTAGTCACTTCCGGCGTGCAAGTTTATTGCAAAATTCCGAGCCGGAAGGCAGATGAGAGACATGAATGCTACATCCATACCCAAACCCGTAACGTACGCAACCGTCACCTGGGACCAGCTCCATCGTGATGCCCGTACTCTTGCTGCGACGCTCATGGAAAAGCACGGTCCGTTCCGCGGTATCGTGGCGATTACGCGTGGTGGCCTGATCCCTGCAGCTATTCTCGGCCGTGAAATGGGCTGCCGCCTGATCGAAAGCGTTTCTGTCATCAGCTACGCTGGTGAGGAAGGCACGCAGCATCAGCCAAAAGTTGTGAAAGCGCCAACCGCTGCCGGTGACGGTGAAGGCTTCCTGATCGTCGATGATCTGGTTGATTCCGGCATTACGGCCCAGTTCGTGCGGGAAATGCTGCCCAAGGCTGTTTTTGCCTGCCTGTATGCCAAGCCGGACGGAAAACCGCTGACCGACCACTATGTCACGGAAGTCGCTCAGGACACCTGGGTGCTGTTTCCGTGGGATACGGCACCACTTTTTGTGCCTCCGCTCGTAAGAAATGAAAAAGATTGAAAAAACCCTATTGCGTCCGGAACTTATACCACCTAAGTTCCGCCTCGGTTCGGGGCGTGGCGCAGCCTGGTAGCGCGCCTGTTTTGGGTACAGGAGGCCCCCGGTTCGAGTCCGGGCGCCCCGACCAGTCTTTGAGGTTTCTTTACTGCGCCCTTAGCTCAGTTGGATAGAGCAACAGCCTTCTAAGCTGTGGGTCGCTGGTTCGAATCCAGCAGGGCGCGCCATTTAGCGCCACTTTCGCCCTGCTGGGTTTGCAAAAGTTTGCAGATGGTTTGCAATGGCTATGGGTAGGTTCTCAAACCGTTCACATCAGCCGGCCGCGCGTAGCAGCAATCGAAACAATCTTAGACGTCTCGCGCATCTGATGGCGCTCCCAAACTTCCATTCCTGCGACAGCCACTTCCGTCCGTCTTGGCAGGTACGTGTCGATGATGCGCTGGCAGTAATCGATCGCATGTCCAGATATGGCAGCAATTTGCGGCGTCGTTGCTCCAGCTTCTGCCAGGCGAACAATTCCCGTCCTTCTCAGATCCCGACGCTGCCGGTGATTCGCGGTAAGTTCATCCTTAACCTGGTCTCGTGTCGCGCCACCTTTCAGCAGCTGACGCGCGTAAGCGTAGGCAAGCCGCTTCATGACGGCATCCCAAGCGCGGGCAAAATTTCGCGGTGCCCAGACTTTTCCGGTCGGGCTGGGGACAAGAAGCTTCTGCGTAGCTGGACCGATTCGGACGGCAATGACGTTTTCAGAAGAACGTTCAGCTTCAATATCTTTCAAGCGCTTCTTAATGTGCGGCTCCAAGCGCGCATGTACTGGAACGTCAATCAGTGCGCCGGTTTTCTCTTGTCGCAGTGCGATGAACATCCGGCCGCTGCGGATAGAGATACGGCTGTCATCCATGGTCAGCACGTCACCTGGTCTCTGCACGGTATAAAGCAGGAGAAGGTATGCCAGCTGAAGAGACGGGCGCGCGCGTTCCAGGAACGCATCT
The DNA here is from genome assembly GCF_028981865.1 of Wolbachia endosymbiont of Drosophila nikananu. Lineage (NCBI taxonomy): Bacteria > Pseudomonadati > Pseudomonadota > Alphaproteobacteria > Rickettsiales > Anaplasmataceae > Wolbachia > Wolbachia endosymbiont of Drosophila nikananu. Next base: position 2,692 of record NZ_JAPQLL010000063.1, read on the forward strand.
TCCATCTCATAGCTCCAGATCTCGCTACGCTTCGTCGTGTGCTGCCGTTTGAATCGTTCAGCCACGTTTGCATCAATGATTCCGGCATCCTTCGCACGGCCGAGAAGCATCTGGAGAAGAGAAAGAACCTGATCGGCCTTGCGCGGCGTTGCGCTCAATCTTTCTCGGATTGCCAGAACATCTTGTCTTGTGATGGCGCGGGCAGGGTGCAGACCCCAATCCTCGCGCATCTTGTCCAGGTAGTTCCGGTACAGGTTGCGCGTTCGGGGCGACAGGTTCCGGTAGGCTTCCGATTCAAGGTAATCGATAATCAATGCGCCAATGGTACCCGGATTAAGTCCGGCTGCCTGCAATGGCGACAGGTTTTCCAGAGAGGCAAGCGCTGCCTCTCTGTTATGGCCCAGAAATTTCCGAGTCTGTCGGTCGTAAAAATACTCAATGATGCTGCCGTCGGCGCGTGTCTTGCGCACGACGTTCAGCCCTGTTCTGCGTGAGCGTGGCACTCATATTCTCCGCAAGAGGTGATGAAAAGCCGGGCTTCGCAGGAACGGTGGCGCTGGTTGCAGCCGGCGCCACCACTCCAATTCCTGAATCCCGGTCCGCGTAGAGGTCCAGCAGTTTGCGGTCCCACGTCAAGCGTCCGCCTTTGCCGCCACGGATCCGTGGTGGAGGCCAGACGCCAAGTGAAACTTCCTGATTGAACGTGGTGATGCCAATTCCGACATAGGCGGCGGCCTGTTCGCGGGTAAGGAAGCGCGGCTCAATCATCCCCGTTCCTCCGCGTCCATGGCTGCGTCGATGGCAATGCGCCCGTCCACGAGATCGATGGGGAACGTCTTTTGATAAAGAGCGAACACCACATCTTTCCAGGCAGCCGGGTCACTCCCGTAAGTTCCGATCACTACATCCTGCTGGAAAATCCACTCCAGCCGCTCCGTATCCGTCCGGCCGCTCATGGGTTGTACTCCGGCGTAAGGGAGTTCGCGCAGTGCTTGCCAGCGTCTGTAGTAAAGAAATAGGAGCTGCCTTCTTCCCATCCTCTATCCGACTTCCGCATCAAGCCTTTCTCTACCAGTGAGCAAAGAACAGGATTGGTTTGGTCCGTGTAATAATAGTCCCTGAAGCCTGCCTTCATGACATCACCGCAGGTCGAGCCATGGGCGTGCAAGAGCACGTCGCGTTCCTTGGCTGTCAGTCCCAAAGCAACCTCGTCTGGAACGGGAAGGATGATGTCCTGATCCTTGCAGCGTCGGACTGTGATGTCAGCAAATGTGACGCCATCAACGTCCCTATGTACTTTGGAACGTACCTTGCTGGCCGAAGGCCCATACATAGTGCCTTCTTCATCCCACCAAGCCACGCGCACCGTCCAGGCCTTACGGATGCGCTCGGTCGGCGGTAGCCGCAGCCGGTTTGCAATTAGGTGGTCCCGGTTCTGTTTGTTGTTGAGCACAACAGGGCCAGCATTCCCATCGATCTGACCAAGCGGTGGCGCGGTGGCGATTGCTTCTGCGACAGATCGCAGGACAGCAAAGCGCTCCCACTTGCCAGTGTATTTGCCAGTCGCAACAGAATATCGACGCCTTGTCAGGTACTCGTCTTTCTCGATCACTGTAGCGCTGGTGTAATCGCCAGCCCATAAAAGCGGGTAAGCGTAACCTGCAAAATTAGGACGCCAGAACGTCAGGAATTTCCGGCGTGCCCATGCGGCGCGCAGATCCACGATCACGTACTGATCCGTATTCGTCCGCCCGCTCATGCCGGGTCTCCTGAATATTGCTCATTGATTGCGGTTTCAGCACCATCCATGAACTGATCGAAGTCGCGTCCTGAAGAACCAAAACCTAAAGCCGCGGCAACTTTACGTTTGTCGTTCTGCGCTGGCTGTTCGCCGCGTCCGTGACCCCAATCATAACCTTCTTCCCAAGAAGTCCGGCCTTCCATCACACCCCTCCCTCGCGTGTGAGGATGGCGCGGTCTAAGCGCTCGATTTCAGCGAGGATCAGAGCAGTCGCTTTCACTAGATCTCGGCGCTGCGTCGTCGGCTTCCACCACTCATCAGCCCACGGCCAAAGGCGCGGAACGTCCATTTGAGATCCATTCGAACGCAGTCTATCAGTCAGAAAGTAGGAAGATTCCGCGTAGCAGGTCGCCGCCGCGACAAGCTGCCCCGCTGAATGCTGGTCATCATGCGCTTCGGTCCATCCTTCCACGGACTTCTGACGCTCGCGTTCGGCTGCCACGTCTCGTAATGCAATCTCTGCTTCCAGCGCGGCGACGTTGGCGGGGCGGGTGTAGAGCGTGCGTGTTTCTGCCCCCGGGTATCCGTTTCTAACCTGATCTAATTCAACTAGATCGACGGCGTTCACCCATTCATCATCGGCGGTCAAACGCCATTGGTGTACTGCTCGACTGTCCTCCGCATCCTTCCGGCGCTGTTCTTCCGCACCGAGGAATGCAATCTCTTCAACTAGATCCTCAGCAGACTTGCGAGCATCGTCAGGATACATGCTCGCGTGGAGAAGCGTCGATATCTCCAGAATAATCATTTCCCGCGTCCGCATGTTCTGTTCCGTGTTCTGGGTCATTTCGCGGCTCCTTTCGGCGTGCTGCGCTTGATCTGGGCGAGTGTGTTGCGAATTGATCGGACGTCGCCTGGCGTGGATGAACTGAAGACGATCCCGCCTGACTCATGCGTCCACCTTAGATGGCCGCCATTGCTGCGTCCGGCCGTCCAGCCGAGGGCGGCGGCCTGCTTGCGCAGCTGTCGCATGTCTGAATGAAGTCCGTTCACGACAGATCCTCCGTGAACGTGGCAAAGCTGGTGGGACGCCACATGACCTGCTGCGCAGCCATATGCCGCCGCAGATCTGCGGCTTTGCGATCCAGAACTGCTTCATCTGGTATCCCCCAGACGGTTTCGGCGAGATTGAGAAGCGCGTTCCTGGAGAGATGCTCCAGGACATCAAGCGTCCCAAACGATCGTACAAAGTGATCAGCGCCAATAATCGTGCCGATGACCTCGCCTTTCCTGTAGGCCTCTTCATTAACCATCGCTGACGTTCGTTTAGCCGGCGCGATAACGGTCGCTTTGCGCTCCAGCACGGCAATGGCGATATCCTCGATCTCGACCTGTTCCAGGTGACGGAAGCCGCCGCCGCCATCTTTGCCGGTGATCTTGTCCATCAGATCGCGATCCATGTATGAGCCGCCAATCAGCAGCACGATCAGGGAAAGCATGAGCTGATTGGATGTTAGTGCGCCCTCATTCAATGCGACATGCAGAGCTGTCGTCATCTTCTCGGCTAGGAGAGTCTGCCCTGCCTTGGTGACGGGGATCTTGCTCATGCTGCGTCCTCGCTTTGCGTAGCGGGGCTAGCCAACGCCCATTCCGGCGTAAGAATGGGCTGCCATTCCTTCTCGTCCGTGACGGGCATCACCACCCCAATGAACTCGCTTCTCTGGTCAGGATCTCGCACCTGGAGCAGGTGCGGTGCCGTGGCCATGGTTCCGACAAGACGAAAGGATGTAACCGGCGCGCGTAAGCCTCGTGCGATCGCATCCGTGATGATCTTGACGGTGCGGGTAGTCATGAACCCTGGGTTATTCGGGGCGTTCTCAACCTTGGCTGGAACCACACGGCGCCATTCAGGAAATGGGCCGTCAATCAGATCAACTAGACCTCGATCAAGCGGCTCTTCCGTGATGTTGTAAGTCTCCCAATACAGGCGCCTCTCCCGGTCGGTGCTCTGCAAGGTGACATACATGGCTCTTGACTGCATGCAGGCAGAAAACAGACCTTTTCCTGTGCGGCGCTCCAGAATGAACTGCTCAAAATCAGGGCACTCTGTTGCGGTAAGAACTGCTGTCTCATGGTCATCCGGTGCAAGGTTAGGTCCGCATGCACTCAGAAGAACGTGTCCGTTGGTCGCGGTCGCAACTATGCGATCATTGTGCTTTTCGACCGAAACACCTTGCAGATAATACCGTCCTTCATCAGACGACATTGCGAAGTGTGCAAACGCCAGTGCACGGCAATCAAACGTGATTTTCATCATGCGATCTTTCTGTGTGCGGACACGGGGATCAGGCCTGCATCCTCAAACCTGCGGCGGCGTGTGGAGACCGTTGCGCTCGACACATTCAGCTTGCGGGAAATATCCATGGTCCCGACACCAGCCTTCATCATCTCCAGCATCTGCTGATGAAGCGGGCTCATCTTGGATGGGTCGCTGTTATGGGACGGCATGGGACGACCACCACGCGGCCTGCCTGTTGGCGGCGGATCTGAGCGATGGGGGCGACCGCCTTTTGTGGGGTCGGGCATCCGGATTGGCGCGTTAGGCGCAAATTCTGGTACGACCACCGACGCACTGACCATTTTCCCGGCATCGGGAGAAAGGCTTGCATCCGCCGGATAGATCGTCGCTGCCTCGATCGCGCAGTCAAACAGATTGTTCCAGACCTCCTGCACGGCTGCTTCCGGGATCTCGAAAAACTCTGCGATAGCAGGGGCTGCCTTGCCGCGGCGCAGTGACTGGAGAATGTCCACGATTGTTGCCGTCATAACGCCAACTCCGGTGTATGGCCTTCGTCCAGGCGTGCTTCACCGGGTCCGAACGGACGTGCCCAGGCGATGATGGTTCCACGTTGCTTGATGGCGACGGACGAACCTTTCTGCGCTGCCCAGGACAACGCATGCTTGCTGGCCATGAATTGCGAGTGGAAGCGGCTGACGATCGTGCCTTTGGCGTCGCAGATCCCGAAGCGGGGTTTCGTTGCTTGGGTCATCCCGCATTTTCCTTTGTGCAAGTGACGCGGCGAGAGCTGATCCATCTCTCAATTTCAGATTTCTCGTAAGCAAGCCTGCGTTCACTTAATTTGATAAAGGCCGGCCCTGTTCCTTCCTGCCTCATGGTCTGAAGAGTTCTACGACTGAGATTCAGGATTTTTGCTGCCTCGATCTCGTTGATGAGGTTCGACATATTCTCGCTCATGAGTGCCTCCGGAGAGGTGCGCCCATGGTGATGCCTCGCAGGCCCTGAACCTGCTTCCAGCAATGAGCAGCAAGGCGGGCGGCATCAATCTCGATGATCGGGGCAACCGTCACTGGACGACAATCCCGTTCAACAGGCTCCGGGAAATCAGGAACGCTTTCAGGAAGCAGGTTCAACGTCAGAAGACGGGACAAGCCAGCGGCAAAGTCTTCGGCGCAGCGCTCCCAGATCTGGGCCATGCGCTCGTCGCCAAGTCTGGCGTTACGGGCCGCAAGATTGCGCGTTCCGGTCAGACGGTCCTGTAGGCTCCGCGCCTGGTCGTGAACGTCTGGTTCAATGTTGTCCTGCAGGAAGCGATCAAAGCCGCTCTGAGTCCGTGTGTGCTGCAGGAGTGGGTGTCTGGACGACATGTGTTCTCTCCGTCGCATGAGGCGATGGAGAGAACATTAGGCATTGCTTAGTAAGCTCGTCAATAGGCATTGCCTACTATATTTACTAGGCAATGCTTTCAGGAAAAATAAAGACGCAAATAGAAGAACTTAGAAACTTTACAGCAACAAATTGACACCTATGAAAAAAAGTTTATGGAACGATTTGTGTTCAAATTATGGATTTCAGAAGTGAATCTTTTTCGCATGCCTGCGGCAATGCTGGCCGCTCTGTCTCTCGCTGGTTGTGCAAGTATTGTCAGCGGTAGCCACCAAGATATTTCAATTAACACTAGCCCTGAAGGCGCTAAATGTGCCCTCTATCGTGAAGGCGTTCAGGTCGGATACGTAAACTCTACGCCTGGAGTAGTTAGCGTAAGCCGTAAAGGCAGCGATCTGTGGGTTGGCTGTGTAAAAGATAACTACGATTTCTCAAATGCCAAGAATAGTTCTGATTTCAATGGTTGGGTCATTGGAAATCTTGGCTTCGGCGGAATCATCGGCGTTGTAGTCGATATGTCAACGGGCGCGTCCCACGCCT
>NZ_JAPQLL010000064.1:0-9913 GCF_028981865.1 Wolbachia endosymbiont of Drosophila nikananu
ATCAAGTCTGTATTCAAGAATGGCTTCTTCTTTGCGTAGATCCATTATTCTTTCTTCGTAAGCTACTAAATCTTTTTCGTCCCAACGAAACTTGTCTAATTCATCATATGCTAGCTTTATTATTGGCGCTTTTTCTGCTATCTCTTTTAAGTCCTCTTCTGTTGTTTCTTCTGCGTATTTAAAAAAGAAACACCACCTTTCTACTATACTTTCTAACTGCTCTACTTTACTTTTTGAAAATTTTGGTAATTCTATAAAGATAAATTGAAAATCTTTTAAGTAATGGCCGTTAGTTTTTATATCACGTATATTATGAGTAGAGATATAATCAACTTCTTCAGGAAGTAAGTTACAATTTGATATAGCAATAAAGAAGACTTTCTTTAAATCAATGTAGTTGCCAGATTTATCTAATTGTCTTGAGTAGGCTTTAGCGGCATATAATTGAGCGCGTTTTTCGAAGCCCTTGTCTCTAGCGAGCTGCATTTCTGCTATATATCTATTTCCGTGAGAATCCTTGCAGAGAACATCAACAATACTTTGTTTATCAGAGGCAACTTCGGGATCCATAATAGTGCTAAGAAACTCAACTTCTTGTATTGCATTTATCTCAGTAAACCCTAAAATATCGTTCAAAAAGTGGATCAGGATATTCTTATTTTTTTCCGTTCCAAAGATTTTTTTGAAACACAAATCATTGCGAGGATCGAGAAATTTTGAAAGAGCCATGGCAAAAATGCTTGAAAATATTAATAACTATACACTATTATTAACAATTATTCAACCATATTTTTGAAGATAGCTAGTTTCTGTATTTATTTTAAATTGAAGAAAGCTCAAATGAAAGATCGTGCTTTGCTAAAAATCACAGAATGCAGTCTGGTTACACCTTATCTTTGTTAGCTATAGCAAGTAATTGTATTTGTAATATGACAAATCACCTGCTGAAAAATCATTTTATGATCCAAGTCAGTTTTTTTACAGGTAACTTCTAAGCTTATCAATTCTGCCAAAATCTTTTTAAGTTCTGAAAGTTGCAAACTTTTCAAATGAGATTTAAAGCTCTGCAATTGTTTAAAAAACAATGGAGGGCTTAGCTGATCAATCGCAGCCTGCTCACTCATTCCACCTTGCACTGACAGCAAAACGTTTTCAAGGCGTAGGAAATAATTTGATATAATGCGAATTAGCGCTATCGGTGAAAAATTTTCTTGCGATATCAATGCATCAGAAATTCTAATGAAGCGCGACATATCTTTACTTGCTATGGCAGAGCATAGATCATCAAGTGTAGCATAGTCGTTACCAGAAGTTGAAAAGCATAATTCTATATCAGTAAGTTTTAGGTCTTTTCTCTCCCCTAAGTACAAAACTAACTTCTCAAGTTCTGAACATATAGGCAGCTTGCTATGATTAAAGTAAGATTGCAAATGGTAGATTATCTCGTTTGTGCATTTTATATAATTTTGTTTTAAGTAACTTGATATAATGTCATAAAGATTGCTGTTGCTGTCCTTATAGCAAGCAATCACACCAAAAATTTTTGAACTCTCCATATAACTTTTAGTCGCAGAATTATATGGAAGATCACTTGCTACCATCATTACATAGTGACCACTTGCGTTATAATCCAATACGTTTTTTAACTCTTTGGATATACCTCCACTCACATTTATCAGCTTAATTAATTTTTTGCTGGTAAACATCGAAATGTTTGCCAACTCAAAAAACAGTAAACCGGGTGACTTATTCACTACTGCAAAATCCATCACCTGAACTGAATACTCACCCAAATTGGCAATTATTTCTTGTACATAAAAATCAACCCTACTGTTATCACTTCCATGAATTAGCACACCACGTAAAGCATCAGGTTTCTCTAGGAATCTTTTAACTTTGGATGGTGTAACCCTCATGCCACCTATATGATATCATTCTCATTTGATTGTACATGAGTATCCAAAGACTCTGAGCTTTCTTGTACAATATCATCTGCCGTACTCTGCACATCATCTGACGCATCCTTCTTCCAAAAAGAAGCACACTTATTGTAAAAATTTTTCATAGGTTGTACTATATATTTAGAAAAAAAATCCTTCTTCGCTCATATTGCTTACTCCATAAAATTAACAACTTATCACTAGCATATAAATAATAGTATAGCAAAAACTATTTTGTGCTAAGATAGTGATGTTTTATAATGAGTATATTACAAAATTATTAACATTCGAGACTAAAATTAAACCAACCTACTTAATATTAACCTTATAAAATAAGCGATAATTAAATATACAGCTGCAACAAGTATAATTGCAGGGCCAGTTAACAAATCAAAACTTGCAGATAACATCAGACCTGATATCCCAGAAATCACAGAAAAAACTGTTGCAACAATAATCATCTGCATCGGAGTTTTCGAAATGAGCCTTGCAGATGCTGCTGGTATTAGCAAAAATGCAGCAATGAGTAATATTCCTATTAATTGGGCAGCAATTGCTATAAATATCGCAAGAGTGATTAAAAATTCTAGTCTAACAAAATTGACATTAATCTTCTCAACTACTGCTAAATCTTGATTAATTGAAATCATTAACCAATAACGCCATCTAAATATTAATATCAAAGTAACTATTACAGAGGTAAAAAAAATCAATACCATATCACTTTGATCGAGCGTTAATATATCACCAAACAGTGAGCTAATAATACTATTATTGCCCGATGGAAGAAAAGACATAAGTATTAAACTCGATGATAAAACTACATTGGTAACAATGTTCAATATCGTATCAGCAGAATATAATCTGTTAAAATTAAGAGAAAGCAGTATTGCAAACGCAATTGCGATAAGCATTATGCTTATCGATGGGCTAATCTTAAAAATTAAAGCAAGTGCAACACCAAGCAACGAAGAATGGGACAAACTATCACCAAGATAAGATAACCTTTGCCATATCATAAACGATCCTAAAGCGCCTGTTACTAGGCTAATTACGACTACTGCAACTAGACTGTTGATGAAAAAATCCTGGGTAAGCATGCTATATGGCTATTAGATAACTGACAACAAATCTATCTTCGGATATTAGAACGTTATGGGTTCTGCATGCTGCACCGGTTGTCATAAATTCAAAATTTAAATCTTTTTGTTCCATAAGATAGGACTTCACTGAAGAACTTGGTATATTGCGTGTTTTACCAGTACCTATTATCAAAATTTCTATTTTCTCTGTTAAAAAAGATTTAAAATGTTCCTTGCTATTTATATCACTTTCTTTCAATTTAATCACCTTTTCAGGAAAAACTATAATTGAGCTGCAATATTCTCTATTATTCACCAAAAATTTTCCTTCCCTGTAACCATTTATAAGATTTTTATTCTCGGAAATTAAGGGCATAAAGTTAAACTATTAATTGAGTGTTGCATACCCACCATTCTGGTTGTTTTTTTCCGATATTAACTGCAGCAGCTTTTGCATTTTCCTCACTATCGAATATTCCAAAGCATGATACACCACTGCCTGACATGCGAGAAAGTATAGAGCCTTCTTGTGACTCAAGTGTTGATATCACATCCTTAATTTCAGGTACAAGGCTTATTGCTATTTCTTGAAGATCGTTTCTTGTCTCTTTAAGAAGCTTCAACAAATCCTTTTCAGCGTCATTGCTCCATTTAATTGGCTCAGAAAATTCTCCTTCATGCTTGGAAAATACCTCTGGTGTACTCAAAAATCTTTTTTTCGGTTTCACAAGCACCACATTCGTGGGTAAGGAAAATTTTTGGACATAACACAATTCTTCGCCAATACCTCTAACAAAAACAGGCTTGCTATCTATACTCGCAGGAACATCAGCACCAACGTTTAAGGCTATTTCATTTAAAATCGTCCTATCAATCTTCCACAGCTTCCCTAGCGTACGTACCACAGCTCCAGCATCTGAGGATCCGCTACCGAGTCCTGCAGCAATTGGTATGTTCTTTACAACTCTAATAGAAACTTTAGTACGCACTGGAGCATGTCTAAGCAGCAGATTAACCGCTTTCGTTATAGTGTTATACTGGTTATTTATTCTAGACTCGGAGTTTATAAATTCAACTGTAGAGTTATCGTATCTAGAATACTTTTCACCTACTTTTATTTCCAAAAAATTAGAAAGATTAGCAAAGACAAATAAACCTTCAATCAAGTGATATCCTGTTTCCTTCTTATTTACAACATGCAAAAAAAGATTGATTTTTGCAGGCGCCTTTACACAAAAACTTTTCATTATATATCTTCACTAAGATTATTTTTACATTATATGTATAATGCTATTTTAGTCAACGTCTATAAGGTTTTTGCACTTCTGATGAGAAAAAATGCCATAAATCCTAATTTCTCTGTATGGGTAAATGCGTCTGCTGGTACAGGCAAAACAAAGATCTTAATAGACAGAGTATTGAGACTTTTATTAGAAAACAAAAGAAATATTCTCTGTTTAACGTTCACCAATGCTGCAGCAAATGAGATGGAGAACCGCATTCACAGTACACTTAGTAGGTGGGCAATATGTTCAGAGAGTGTATTGGTTGCAGATTTAGAACAATTAGATTTCTTTCCGATGCCATCCCTTTTTTGTCATCCAAGTAGCACAACACTGGGATCCCAGCACCCCTACTTGTCATCCCAGTGCGTGACACTGGGGTCCAGAAAAAATGAAGCACTTGATCGTTATTTAACAAGAGCAAGAAGGCTTTTCTCTGAATTGGAAAATCTTGGCCTAACCATACAAACCATACACGCTTTCTGTTACAAATTAATTTCCAACTTTCCCATAGAAGCTGGCATCGCCCCAAATTGTACGCTGAGTGAATGTAAAGAATTACATTCCATCATATTCAATCAAGTGCTTCATAACGAAACTGTGCAGGATGATATCAACCTTATTGCAACTGAAATTGATGAAAATAAATTGCGCGATTTGCTTTATACTTTATGTATAAAAAGATCGATATCAGCAAATGATTCGAAATATATCAAAGATAAATTGAGCGCCCCAGATGAAATTCATGACTTACAGAGTGAAACAATTGAGCACGTGGAAAGACTAGCCGAGATATTAAGTGAAGGCAGTAAAAGAGATCAGAGTTATAGTGCAATGCTCTATGATTGGTGTAATAGATTCCTTGTAAAATCTCCTATCATTCCACCACTCTCTGTCATTCCAGCGCATGACGCTGGAATCCAGAAAAAAAGAACCAGTGTCAGCTACTCGGATGACACCGGAATGGAGCGGAAAGACACTAGAATAGAAGATTTAGCCAAGGTATTTCTCAAATCAGAATCGCACGAAAAAAAGAATATATCATCCATTGCAACAAAAAGTATTTTGGAGAAATTTAGAGATGCAGAGCAAATAATAGAGAGCGTTCAGAATGTAGTGTTTACTCATATAAAAGACATGAACTCTTATCAAATATTCAAGAGAACCAGTAGCTTACTTGGTGTGTTTAAAGTATATGTTGATCTATACAGTAGCGAAAAATCAAAAAACGCACTGCTTGACTACAATGATATAATTGGCTTAGCAACAAATCTTCTCAGCAATCCAAACTACAAAGATTGGATATTATTTAACTTGGATCAAAAAATAGATCACATCCTTGTTGACGAGGCACAAGACAATAGCATCAGCCAGTGGAAAATTATAACAAATCTCTGCGATGAATTTTTTGCCGGTAATGATGAAAAGCGAACCTTATTTGTAGTTGGTGACGTAAAACAATCCATATACAGATTTCAAGGAGCAAATCCCCATCTATTCAACTACATCCAACAATACTTTCATACGAAAACTGGTGGTAGAGATTGGATATCATGCCAACTTGAAAAGTCATTTCGTTCAACTCCAGAAGTTTTAATGCTTGTAGATAGAATATTTAACAACTTCCGCGCAGAAATATCTTTTGTTGATAATGAAATAAAACATGTTCCACATAGAGAAAATGATCAAGGATATATTGAAATTTGGCCAGCGTTACCAAAGTGTAAAGAGAAAGAACAGCGAGCTTTACAAATTCCTCTGACATGCAAGGAAGGTTATACAATAGCAGATCGATTACTTGCTCAGGCAATAGCCCACAAAATTCACAACTGGTTAAATGAAGGGCGAATTTTAGTTGCTAAAGATCGCCATATAGAACCAAGGGACATTGTGATTCTGGTACGGCAACGAAACGTGTTAGTTGATTACATAATAAGCGAACTTAAAAAAGCAAACGTGCCAGTTGTAGGCCGAGATTATTTTAGAATTATGGACTATATAGCCGTGCAGGACTTAATAGCTTTGGCCGAATTTTTACTCCTCCAGGCAAATAATCTAGCTCTTGCAAATGCTTTAAAATCACCGTTATTCAATTTTACCGAGGATGATTTATTTAACATTGCATACGACCGCAAAGAACAGTCGTTATGGGAAAGACTTCAAGATTATCATGGGGTTATCTATAGTGAATTAAACTATCTCATTAACTTATCTCGCATAGAGTCTCCTCTTGCACTATTTACACATATATTGCGTACAGGTAAGAAGAAATTTGCTGCAAGGCTAGGTCTTGAGTGCTTCGAGGTTCTAGACGAATTTATGAACCTTGTGTTGCAATTTGAAAATCCATCTCTTCAAGCATTTGTTCAATGGATCAAGGAGAATAATCCGGAGATTAAGAATGATATGCAATCAGAACGCAATGCTGTGCGAATAATGACAATTCACAAATCAAAAGGTCTGCAAGCTCCCATAGTATTTTTGGTTGATACAAACACAGTGCCAAGAAACAGTGAAAGCATTATTTTTGATGGAACAGAAGTGCCATTTTGGTGTGGAAAAAACAACAACGCTTATTGTGATCAAGTAAAAAGAGAGAAAAAACTAGAGGATTATAATGAATATTTGCGTTTATTATACGTAGCACTCACACGTGCTGAAGATGAGTTATACATCTTAAGTAAAGAGCCAGTGCAAAAGGGCTCTTGGTATGATCTAATCACTCAGTATGGAGAACCATATGAAGAGAAACAAGCATACTTACAGCCAATATTTAAAGAAAAAGTTGAAATGCTATGTGTGAACGCAAACTACCCTTACATTTATAAAAAACGTGATTATTTTGACGTTCCAGTGATTTCGCTTCCGCCAAACCTATCAATGTCATCCCAGTGCGTGACACTGGAAAAAGAAGAAAAGCCAGCATCAGCTACTCACTCTCCGGTGTCATTCCAGCACTTGATGCTGGAATCCAGAGAAAAAGAAGCCTGGATCCCAGTGTCCGCTACTTGGATGACAAATAGGGGTACTGGAATGACAGAAAGTAGCACTGGGATGACAGATGGTTATACAAGAGGCTTAATAATCCACAGCATATTACAATATATGCCCAAGATAGAAAAAGAAAGGAGAAAAAATTGGGTCAGAAAATATCTTGACAATATAAACACCAGTGAAGATAAGAATGAAATTTACAGTAAAATATTGGCCTTTAATGAAAAATATGGCTACCTATTTGATTTAGAGGGCAAATCAGAAATTACACTAAGTGGAGTAATTGATAGCGAACCAGTGTTAGTACGACTAGACAGGCTATGCATAACGCAAGATAAAGCAATCATAATTGACTACAAATCACACCGTAACGTTTCTGTTTCCTTATTAAATGAAATAAAAAAGCAAATGCTGACCTATAAAACCTTAGTACAAGAAATATATCCCAACAAGCAAGTAGAGTGTGTGGTTATTTGGGTGGAAGATTTAACTATTCAATCTGACTTTTAACGAAACTTGATTACAAGAAATAGCTACTATGTCATACCACCGCGAACCGTCATGCCGCCGCAAACCGTCATACCGCGATTCATTCGCAGTATCTCAGCCGCTAACAAGTAGCGGGATGACGAATTACTCAACTGTCATACCACCGCGAACCGTCATACCGCGATTCATTCGCGGTATCTCAGCCGCTAACAAGCAGCGGGATGACAGCAGTCCTACGTCATACTGCTGCGGATAGATCCCGCTAACAAGTAGCGGGATGACGAATTACTATACCACCGCAGAATGTCATACCGCCGCGGTATCTCAGCCGCTAACAAGAGATCCCGCTAACAAGTAGCGGGATGACGAATTACTATACCACCACAAACCGTCATGCCGCCGCGGTATCTCAGCCGCTAACAAGTAGCGGAATGACGAATTACTATACCACCGCAGAACGTCATACCGCCACGAACCGTCATACTGCGATTCATTCGCGGTATCTCAGCCGCTAACAAGAGATCCCGCTACTTGTTAGCGGGATCTCAGCATAGCTATCTTAAAGCTAAGTAATATAAGTCAACCCAGCTAGGATTCTTTTGATTGATCAAATTAATTTTCCACTGCCTTGGCCATTCTTTCAGGCGCCTTTCTCTTGCAATAGCTAAACTTATATCTTCAAACTCTTCAAAATATACAAGTTTATTTACATTATATCTTGATGTAAAACCTGAAACAATTTTGTTTTTGTGTTCCCAAATCCTCTTGATCAAATTTGCAGTTACACCAATATATAATGTGCTATTAGCTTTATTTGTAAGTATATAGATATATGATAACTTCATCTTAATCGTTTATAGCTAAAGTAACTGAGGTTTACCAACATTATACTACACCATCATGCCACAATAAAACTTACCGTCATACCGCCGCGAACCGTCATCTTTTAGCCGCTAACACGTAGCGGAAAGCTTTCACAACAACCTATTTTCCTTGAAACTAAAATAGCTACTGAATGTAATAATAATGTGGTCTATTAATTCTATTCCTATACTTTGGCAAGCTTCTGCTAGTTGCCTAGTAAGAGATATATCGCTATTTGAAGGTTGTGTATCTCCGCTTGGATGATTGTGAGATATTACAATGGATGTTGAACCAATCAAAAGTGCGCGCTTGATGATCTCTCTGACATAAAGAGGAGTTTGATCTACTGTACCAACGTTTTGCAGGTCTTCCGCTATTAGACGATACTTTTTATTCATGTAGATAACACGAAAATTTTCCTTATTGAGGCTTCCTATACTTATTCTTAAATAATCAAGCAATTTTTCCCAGTTATCGATTATAGGCAGGTCTTTTATTTCTTCTCTTGCAGAACGAACAAAGGCTTGTTTCACACAAAAGATGGCAGATATTGCTGCATTGCTGACACCATCAACATTTTGCAGTGCTTCCAGGTCAGCATTAAAAACTTTATTCAAACTGCCAAAATTTTCTATCAAACTCTTTGCTATCGGCTTTACATCAATTCTACTGTATGCTGAATATAAAATGTGCTCTAAAACTTCATAATCAAGTAATGATTGTCCATTATCTAAAATAATTTTCTCTCTTAGGCGCTTTCTATGCCCCTTTTTGTAATTTTTCATCATTAATGGATTGCTTATCTCTTATAATAAGAAATTGAATTTTTAAGTAAAATATTTAATAAAGCACATGGCGCATAATTGTAAGAACATTCATTTTTGAAGACAGTAAATGGTGTCATCAAAGTAGCTGACGCGAGCTCTACTTCATACCGCCGCGGTATCTCAGCAGATCCCGTTAACAAGCAGCGGGATGATGATTGTCAGGCCAGTGCCCCTATAATGTCATCCCAGTGCCTATTTCTTTGTCATCCCAGTGCCCAGACACTGGGATCCAGAAAAAAGAATGGTGTCATCCAAGCCCCCTAGGTGTCATTCCAGTCTGGAATCCAGGTTTTCCGCAGCCCCATTAAAAACGTCGTATTTTAACATAAAACTGCTACCTCACCAACTTAGTGTATGATAAAAATTCCTGGATCCCAGTGTCACGCACTGGGATGACAGGGGAATGAGGCACTGGGATCCAGGAAAAAGAATGA
>NZ_JAPQLL010000064.1:9963-30685 GCF_028981865.1 Wolbachia endosymbiont of Drosophila nikananu
CTGTATTTATTTTAAATTGAAGAAAGCTCAAATGAAAGATCGTGCTTTGCTAAAAATCACAGAATGCAGTCTGGTTACACATATAGTTGAAGTAATTCAGATTTGTAAGATATGTTTATCTGCAGTTATAGCTTCAACAGTAGGCGTTACTCTTGATTACCTCAACATTTTCTCTTGGCAATTCTTTAATGAACCGAGAAGTGTGCATCGGTTGCCACTGGTTGTTAATTTCCCTCCTATCTGCACATGAAATGATTAACCTTTCCTTTGCCCTGGTTATGCCAACATATGCAAGTCTCCTTTCTTCTTCTAAAGCTTTACCACTTTTATCTTCAAAAGATCTTTGATGAGGAAATAATCCCTCTTCCCAACCAGGTAGAAACACGCACGGGAATTCAAGTCCTTTGGCTGCATGAAGAGTCATAACATATACGGTGTCATCGTTATTCATATTATCCACTTCCATCACTAGACTTATATGCTCCAAAAAAGTTGTGGCATTATCGAAATTTTTTAAAGATGAGATGAGCTCCTTAACATTTTCTATTCGTGCTAAGCCTGTTACCTCCTCATTTTCAAGCATTTCAATATACCCTGATTGGTTTGCTACGATTTTAACGAATTCATGCAGTGGTTTTACGCTTACTATCTCTTCCCAAGCTTTAATTTTATTTAAAAAATCATTTAGTGAGAGTTTAATTCTTTCGGTTACTTGATTACTATTAACTAATATTTTTGCTGCCTCAAAAAAAGAAATTTTGTTATCCTGAGCAGTCGTGTATATTTTCTTTAGAGTTGTAGCTCCTATGCTTCTTTTTGGCCGATTTATGATCCTTTCGAAAGCTAAATCATCGTTATTGTTTGTAACGAGTCTTAAATATGCAATTATATCCCTGACTTCCTGACGTTCGTAGAATTTTACACCACTTATAATCTTGTAGGGAATTGAATATTTTATAAAATACTCTTCCAGAACTCTAGTCTGAAAAGTCGCCCTTACCAGCACTGCAATGTCACTAAATCTGTATTTATTGAGCTTTAATATCTGTTCGCTTATGAACCTTGCTTCAGCTTTTCCGTCCCATAATTTTATTAGATTTACCTTTTCCCCTTCAACGTTTATTGTCCACAATTTTTTTTCTAAGCGAGTCTTATTGTGATTGATAACATATGACGCAGTTGCAAGTATGTGGGATGTTGATCTGTAGTTACACTCTAGTTTAACGGTTTTTGCATTTTTAAAATCATCGGAAAATTTCAAAATATTTTCAACTTCTGCACCACGCCAACTATATATCGACTGGTCATCATCTCCTACACAGCAAATGTTTGAGTGCTCTTTTGCAAGGTATTTTAGCCAAAGATATTGTATCGCATTTGTATCTTGATATTCATCTACCATGACATATTTAAACTTGTTTTGGTAGTAGGACAGAACTTCGATCTTTTGATTAAAGAGTTGTATGTTATATAGCAATAAGTCACCAAAATCGACAGAGTTAAGGAATTTTAACCTTTCCTGATACTGGTGATAGACTTTGAGTGCAGTTACGTACACTGGCCTAAATGATTGAATATCTTCCACTTCAGATGGCAATAAGCATTTCTCTTTCCATTGCTGAATAATATTCATAATGGTCTTACATTTTTCTGGTAGGTAATCAGGGCTTATTTCATTAATAATATTTTTTATTACCTGTAATTGGTCATCCACACCAATGATTGTAAAATTGGAATTTAGCCCCACGACTTCAGCATGATAACGTAGAATTTTTGCTGCAATTGCATGGAAAGTGCCAAGCCATGGTATGTTTGTGCCTGTTAGCTCAAGTACCCTTGATACCATCTCATTTGCTGCTTTGTTTGTGAATGTAACAGCTAATATTTCATCAGAATAAGCATGACCGTTTCTAATTATGTGTGCTATTCTTGAAGTAATCGTTCTTGTTTTTCCCGTTCCTGCTCCTGCCAATATTAAAACCGGTCCATCTATGTTAGTTACAGCTGATTGTTGTTCTGGATTTAGCAGTGAGAGATAATCGTTCATTTGCAGCCCTATAGATTATAACTTCGTAAAGTTAAACCTATGATCGAAATATTGTAAAGGTTTTATTGAATAGAACAGTTAAAGAATGCTTCACTCAAGTACTACATATTTAAGCGTAGATCTATCTTGTTGGGGTAGTTTCAAGTGTATGCTGAGTAACAACAACTTGATTTGAGGTGTTGGTACCAGAACTTCTGCTTGTTGGGTGGATAGGTGGAGTTTGGAATGGCTTATATGTATGGTTTAGTTCCTTCATTTCTATTTCTTCAACTTCAACAAGGGATTTTTCTTTTGGGGTATAGTGATTATGCGTTGCAGGTCGTTCAGTAAGATTTTCATATGTTTCTTTCAACCAAGTTCCAATATCATACATAAATCCATACGCTTTTTCTTTAAATTCTCTCAATGATCTAATGAAACTTGCTAGTGTGTTATTAAAGTAAATTGTCATATAGTCTCTTGTGGTGTATTGATAACTTTCTCCATCTAGTCTGCTACTTTGTGCGTTAGAACTATTGTTGCTTTTGAAATAACCAAATATGTTGTACATTTTGAGCTACCGCTGATTATTAATATACATATATTATATGTTAATAAATTAAAATTGTCAAGAGTGTTTATTGCATTACTGAGAAAATACTCTATATAATAATTTAAAATGGAGCTGAAAGTGCAATGTTTTCAAGCGTTTAATATAATATTGACTTTACAACAATAGTCACTTTAAATTAGTAACTATTGTTGCAGTTAAAGTATCAATGGCTTTTTTCTTTTATTTTTTTGCAATTCTTAGCATTTTATCTGCTGTTTGTGTAATTAGCGTAAGAAATCCTGTGCATGCAGTATTATTTTTAATTTTTACCTTCGTTAATTCTGCAGTGCTTTTCATTCTCCTTGGAGCTGAATTCATTGCTATGATGGTGCTGATAGTATACATCGGTGCGGTTGCGGTGTTGTTTCTCTTTGTAGTTATGATGCTCGATATTAACTACATAAGGTTGCGCCAGGGTTTTGCAAAGCATTTCACTCTTGGTGCTATATTATGTGTTGTGTTTTTTCTAGTCATCAGCTTTGTAATCCGCAGCTCAGCACCAAATATAAGCAATGTTATAAACTATAATACTAATAACGTGAAAGCTATCGGTAATTTGCTCTACACTGACTACATGTACGCTTTTCATCTTTCTGGAATTTTGCTACTTGTTGCAATTGTCGGTGCAATTGCTCTTACTTTGCAGGACAAGAAAAAAGAAGTTAAAAAACAGAATGTATTAAAGCAATTGACACAATCTTCATCTGTAAAATTGGTTAAGGCTAAA
The DNA here is from genome assembly GCF_028981865.1 of Wolbachia endosymbiont of Drosophila nikananu. NCBI lineage: Bacteria > Pseudomonadati > Pseudomonadota > Alphaproteobacteria > Rickettsiales > Anaplasmataceae > Wolbachia > Wolbachia endosymbiont of Drosophila nikananu. Next base: position 13,330 of record NZ_JAPQLL010000064.1, read on the forward strand.
TTTGGAAAAGGAGTAGAATGGAAATAGGATTAAATCATTTTTTGATAGTTGCTGCTATTTTGTTCACTATTGGGGTGTGTGGTATTTTCATTAACCGTAAGAGCATAATCAATATATTATTATCAATAGAAATATTATTGCTGGCGATTAACATCAATTTAGTTGCTTTTTCTGCCTTTATGAATGATATAGTTGGGCAAATTTTTGTGATGTTTGTGTTGACTGTTGCGGCAGCAGAGTCAGGAGTTGGGCTTGCAATATTGGTTGTATATTATAGAAGCCGTGGCAATATAGACGTTGAACAAGCAAATTTAATGAAAGAATGAAAGTATGATGGATATACTGAAATTAATAGTATTTTTGCCACTCTTTGGTTCGCTATTTGCAGCACTTTTTAGAAAAAGTCAGTTAGTTACAACGGCAGGGATTGGAATATCTGCAGTTTTATCTTGGTATGTTTTTCTCACCTTCTCTGAAAATTATCACTTGAGTTTATTTCCTCTATTTTCATTAAGTGTATTAAAAGTAAATTGGGCAATTAGTGTGGATGCTCTCTCATCCTTAATGCTTATTGTTATTACCACTGTTTCACTAGTAGTCCACCTCTACTCTATCGGTTATATGGAACATGATAAAGGGAAGTCGAGGTTTTTTTCTTACCTATCGCTGTTTACGTTTTGCATGATTGTGCTGGTGGTGAGCGATAATTTCGTGCAGCTTTTTTTTGGCTGGGAAGGGGTTGGCCTATGTTCTTATTTACTCATAGGATTTTGGTTCCAAAAATATTCTGCAAATAATGCAGCAATTAAAGCATTTGTTGTGAATAGGGTAGGAGATTTTGCACTATTGATTGGGATCTTTCTCATTTATTATACATTTCACTCTTTAAAATTTACTGAAGTTTTTGACACAGCTGATCTTCTTGGCGCGCAGAACATTAGAGCATTCTGCTGTGAATTTAAAATAATTCATATAATATGCATATTACTTTTTATTGGCTGTATGGGTAAATCTGCACAGCTTGGGTTACATGTTTGGTTGCCAGATGCAATGGAAGGGCCAACCCCTGTTTCTGCACTCATTCATGCAGCAACGATGGTAACAGCAGGTATATTTTTAATAGCAAAATGTTCTCCATTGTTTGAGTTATCAAATGTGGCACGAGAATTAATAGTTATCGTTGGTGCACTTACTGCTTTTTTTGCAGCCACCGTTGCAATTACTCAGAATGATATAAAAAAAATAATTGCTTATTCAACCTGCAGTCAACTTGGTTATATGTTTATGGCATGTGGGCTTTCTGCTTACAATGTTGCTATTTTTCATTTAATGACACACGCTTTTTTTAAAGCTCTACTATTTCTTGGTGCTGGCAATGTAATTCATGCAATGCATCATAAGCAAAACATTCAGAAAATGGGAAATTGCTGGAAGAAAATCCCTTGCACTTACGCTCTCATGTGGATTGGGTCTCTTGCGCTTTCTGGAATATTTCCATTTGCAGGTTTTTACTCAAAGGATTTGATAATTGAACATGCTTATAGCACGGATAGCTTTGCTTTTGCAATAAGCTTAGTTGTTGCATTCTTCACAGCGTTTTACTCTTGGAGGTTATTGCTTCTTGTGTTCCATGGCCAAAAACAAAGTAAAATTAATATACATGAAGCACCAAAGATTATGCTTATACCATTACTGATACTTGCTTTTGGATCGGTATTTTCTGGAGTGTGGGGAGCAAATATTTTGAACATAACTAGTAATGCGTTTTGGAAATCAAGTTTAATGGTGATTGATGAGCATGGAGTTCATAATTTCTTTATAAAACTGCTGCCAACCTTAGCGAGCCTAAGTGGAATAGCTCTTGCATACCTGATTTACCAATATCAAGTAATTAGGCAAATTAAGAGTAAATTTTTACTTAAGTTTTTGCAGAATAAATGGTACTTTGATGAGGTGTATGAGTTTATTATAATTGCACCGATAAGGTTTATATCTAGGCTTCTATGGAAGTTTGATGTTAAGGCTATTGATTCATTTGGACCAAATGGTGTTGTAAGGTTGGTTAATGAATGTTCAAAAAGTTCTATAAAGTTACAAACTGGTTATATATTTGATTATGCATTTATTATGTTTGTTACTTTAATAATCGGTGCTTTATATATTATTGGAATTAAATAGAAGGTGTTGTTACTTAGTATATTCTTGCTTCCACTGATAGGAGCGTTGATTTTATCCTCGATCAGGATTAATCATCAATCTATACACCTAAGATTCCTTGCCCTATTTTTTGCTGTACTTCCATTCTTGCTTAGCATTGTAGCTTGTATAGAATTTGATTATAACAATGCGGACTTTCAGTTTGTCAGCTATCCAGTAAGAGATATTGGAATAGGGGTGGATGGAATATCGTTGCTTTTCCTTCTACTTACGACCTTCTTGTTTGTTATGTGTATGCTCTATAATTGCAAAATGAGTTATACGACCCTAAAAGCCTATATGGCATTATTTCTACTGCTTGAGAGTTTTGTAGTCGGTTTTTTCGTTTCACTGAATGCTATAAGCTTTTATGTGTTTTTTGAAGCTGTCTTAATACCAATGTTCTTTATTATTGGCATTTGGGGAGGGAAGCAAAGGATATATGCGACGTTTAAGTTATTTCTTTATACATTAACTGGCTCATTATTATTTCTACTTGGGTTGGTATACATCTATAGTGTTTTTGGAACGTTTAGTATACAAAAATTAGCTACATTAGTGCCAAGCCTTGATCTTGAAGTGCAGTCATTGCTGTGGATTGCATTTTTTATTTCTTTTGCAATAAAAGTACCTATGTTTCCATTTCACACTTGGCTTCCTGATGCGCATGTGCAATCACCAACTTCTGGATCTGTGATTTTAGCTGGCTTGCTTATTAAAATGGGGGGATATGGATTTTTAAGGTTTTCTATTCCAATGCTTCCTCAGGCAAGTTTGTATTTTTCAAATTTCGTTGTTGTGCTGAGCATTATTGCGGTGATATATGCTTCTCTAGTTGCGTTTGCTCAAGATGATATAAAGAAGTTAATAGCTTATTCTTCAATAGCACATATGGGGATCGTTACCGCTGGCCTCTTTTCATTTTGTGAGGAAGGAGTACTGGGTAGCATATTTCAAATGATTAGTCATGGCCTTATTTCTGCTGCTTTATTTTTGTGTGTTGGAATGCTATATATTCGAACTGGAACTTTGGAGATTGCAAAGTATTTTGGCATAGTAAACACAATACCAAAATTTGGTTTTATGTTCATTTTATTTTCAATGGCTTCAATAGGGCTACCTGGAACATCTGGATTCATAGGTGAGTTTTTGGCTATGGTTGGAATGTTTAAGAGCATAGAGTTTTTTACAGGATTTATCGTACTTGGCACTATTTTAAGCGCAGTTTATATGCTGAATTTATGTAAGCAAATAATATGGGGAGTTAGCTATTCTAAATTATTAAATAATCGCTTGGATAGCATAGAATTTTCTGTCTTAATTCTGCTTGCAGTGTTTGTTATTTTGCTTGGATTCTACCCAACCCTTGCACTGAATTATTTGAAGCCATGTATGGCAAATTTGTTAGTCAAATATAATGCGCTATGAATTATATACAGATATTGCCGGAAACGTTCTCTATTATCTCCTCGTTAGTGTTGCTACTGCTTGGAATTATATTTAACCGCCGAACTATCAACTTATTAGCACTTGGCTGCACAGTGGTAACTTTAATTATTTTAATTATTTCGGCAGAAAACAATGAAATTTTTCTCTTTAATTCGTTGTTAAAACTCAATTTATACATCAGGTCAGCCCAAGGGTTAATTCTCAGCACAGGAATTTTAATACTTTTGATGCTGAATTTATCAAAATATGACTATAAATATGAATTTTCAATACTGATTCTTTTTGCGCTATTTGGCATGATAACTTTAGTTTCAGCAAATAGTCTGATTTCTTTTTACTTAGCTTTTGAGTTGATGAGTATATCTTTATATGTTCTTGCGAGCTTTAATAAAGATTCAGCTTATTCATGTGAAGCAGGAGTGAAATATTTTACACTTAGTGCACTATCTTCCTGCATTATGCTATATGGAATGTCGCTGCTTTATGGATATACAGGACAAGTCAATTTCTCTGAGCTCGGTTCATTCTTGCAAAACCATCAGATAACTTATGGAATAGTTTTTGGGTTAGTTTTTATCCTTATTGGTTTGTGTTTCAAGCTTGCTATTGCTCCTTTTCATATGTGGGCTCCAGATGTCTATCAAGGTGCACCTACCATAGTAACTGCGTTTTTTTCTACGGCCCCAAAAGCTGCACTTGTAACATTTTTAATTCGATTAATGAATGAAGAGTTAGTAAATGTAAAAAGTTATGTTCAGCCTATTTTCTTGTACGTTTCAGCATTGTCTGTGCTTATCTCAGCTTTTGGGGCATTGCGTCAGCAAAACTTAAAAAGGCTGCTTGCTTACAGTTCAATTGGTCACATTGGTTTTATATTTGCTTCACTTTCTATTTTTACACAAGCAGGAACAGATAGTGCCTTAATGTATCTGGTGATATATATCATCACAAGCATAGGGCTATTCTCATATCTCGTACAAATTGATGATGACGATTGTGATATTGCAAATTTATCTGGTATAGGGAAAAAATGCCCAGTTTTAGCATTTCATCTTTCTGTACTATTGCTTTCGATGTCGGGAATACCTCCACTTGCAGGTTTTATCGCTAAATTTTTTATATTCAAAAGTTTAATAAATTCTGGCTTTATCAGCCTGTCTTTGACCCTTGTGGTGGCGAGTGTTGTATCGTGTTACTATTATCTAAATATTATAAAAGCTATATATTTTGATAAGACTAGCAGTAATAAAACCACCTATTGCAAGGGTTTATTCATCATCACTTCAGCAGTCTCATTAATCAATATTATTCTTTTTGTATATGTAGAGAACTTATACTCATTAATTCACCTGGTAACTAAAGGCTTAGTAAAGTGATCCCTGAGGGCTTTTATATTCATCATTACAAAGAAGTTTCAAGCACTAATACAGAAGCGTTGGATTTAATTGATAAAGGAATATCAAATGAAACCGTCATTATTGCCGACAAACAAACAGAGGGTAGAGGGCGCACTAGAAAAAGCTGGATTTCTCCCGAGGGTAATTTTTATGCAAGTTTGGTAGTAAACCTCTTTAACAATTATCTCGATAAAAGCCCGCTTTCGGTGTCATTCCAGCGCGTGACGCTGGAATCTAGGAATCAAGAAGCATGGATCCCAGTGTCAAGCACTGGGATAACATCGGATGGTACTGGGATAACAGTAAGCTTAACGAGTCAAGTTAAAGACATCAGCAAATTAACAGAATTGACTTTTGTGACTGCTCTTGCTGTAGGGAATACTTTACTGTCATTTATGAATGATAGTAACATTCAACATAAATGGCCAAATGACATTCTAATCGATGGCAAGAAAATAAGTGGAATATTGCTTGAAAAAAGATCCAATTTGAATTGGCTTATTGTAGGAATTGGAATTAATGTCAATCATGCACCACTTCCAGGAACAACGTGCATTAGCAATTATGGTGAGTCTATGTCTAACATGGATCTGTTAAAGGAATTAATAATAAATTTTAATAAGCTAAGAAAGCAATGGCTATTTGATGGGTTTTATGCTATAAGAGAAATGTGGTTAAAAAAAGCATTCAAAATGAATGAGCAAATCAGTGTAAAGTTAGCTGACAAATTGTATGAAGGAATTTTTGCTGATATAGATAACAGTGGTAAATTGGTGTTGCAGCAAAAGGATGGAAGCTTAATTTATTTTGATGCAGGTGAGTTATTTATTGACAATGCATTATGAATACATATGTAATTTTTGCTTACCTTATTAGTTTTACGTTGATTGCCGGAGAACTGATTTTTACCATTTCTTGCTATACTAAAAGTAAAAAAATTCTAGAAAGCCTGAAAGATAATAATGAAGAAGAAACATAAGCGATTACTTATAACTTCAGGAATTTTCTGCTTTTTAAGCTGCATAGTCTTTTTTATTTTAACAACGCTCAAAGAAAATATCTCATTTTTCTATACAGTAAGTGAGGCAATAGTTTTACCAAGTAGTCAAAAGCCAATCCGTGTTGGTGGAATGGTTGTTGAAAATAGCGTGATACGCAACGAAAGTGAAGTGATTTTTCAAATGACAGATTTTAATAAAAGCGTCACGGTAAAATATCAGGGGATACTTCCACCAATGTTTTCAGAAAAAAGTGGTGTTGTTGTGCAAGGTAAAATGTTTGATAATAGTACCTTTCTTGCAGACACGGTGTTTGCAAAACATGATGAGAATTATATGCCGAAGTTTTAAAATAGATTCCCTAATTCAGTTGTATTGAAACGATATGTAGAGAGAGTAACAGCCTGCTAGCAAGCTGTTACCTTTTTTATTAAAGCAATCCGTTCTCCTCGCCAGTAACATGGAATAATGGAGGAGATGCTGGTGGAGGAGCAATATCGTCTAAAGCTTGTTTTAAATCACTGAGATCTTTTACTAAACCACTCTTTTGATCACCAACATCTTTAATTAGTTTTGTAACTTTTTTCTCTTCATCTGTTAATATCGTATTTAACTTACCAATGAGGTTTTGATTTATACTATCGACCATCTCATCAATAACATTTTGAGCATGAGCACCTACTATAGTTTTTGTTAGTTGTTGCTCCGTGAAGTCTTTCCCCTGGCTTTTTAGCTTGAAAGGCCCAATGGTATTAACTTTTTGCTCATTATTTTCTGTTGCAAAACCTTGTACATTGTTTTGTAGACTTTTATCTGTTTTCATATAAGTTACCTCCATAACATTATTAATAATTTAAACTAGCTGCTACGCACATCAGACAACCTTTTTCCAAACTCGTAAGCACTGGCTTACAAGTACTCAGATTCATGGTAAGCGTATTCTTCGACTGCTATAAATTCAATGTTAGTATCTTGGAAAATACGGGGTGATGAACGCAAACTTTCCAACACTTCGCTGTATACAGGTGGAGGTAGAAGTTCTTCTAGCTTCTCATAAACCTCTTTTAGCTTTTCATTTTGTTCTTCAAGTTTCCCTTTTAATGCATCAATAATAGCTTTAGACTGATCTTGATTGCTGAGATCACCAATCACAGCCGTTACTTTCTCATAAGGCAGTTTGTGAATGATGTCTTTAAGCTCATTTGCATCTATGTTATCCAAAAGTGCTTTAAACTGTTCATTAGACAAATTGCGAGCAAAGGCTTGAAGTTTACCTGGATTGTCAGCTAAAGACTTAATAATAGTTTGAATCCTATTAGGATCAGTTAAGTCCTGAGCTATTGCTTCGAGTTTCTTATGGTCGAGTTTATTAACTAAGTCTTTCAGTTGATCTTCCTGCAGGTTATTTACTAAAGCTTTTAACTGATTACCTCCCAATTCTTTGGAGAGTATCGTCAAGTGGTGTTCAGCCAAGTCTTTTGCAAGCACTGTAAATTGCTCATCACTTAAAGTTTTAATAAGTGCTTTAAACTGATCTGTCTTTAAGTGAGGCAGAATTTCCTTTACCTGCTCTGGGTTTAAGTCTCTAACTAGAGCTTCAAGCTGAGCATCATTTAAAATAGGAACAACTATTTTTAATTTTTCTGGATTTAATTCCTGAGCGAGAGCTTGTAATTGGTGGTTGGTTAGATGATCCACTAAAGCTCGGAGTTGCTCATTACTAAGAGTGTTGGCAAAAATCTTTAGTTGCTCATCCGTTAGGCTTTCAACAAGAACTTTGGTAAACGTATTTATGTCTTCTAGTATATTAGATGATATTATATCCTTGATTGTTTGTTCCTTGCTGTACAATTTAATATATTGAAGTGCCTTATTGTCAAGTGAATCGATAATATTTCCTTGATCATCTGAGAAATAATATTTATCGTTATTTGACTCTTCCCATGTTACATATTGATATTCCACTGGTTGTACATCAAGGAAAATCCGACTGCTTTTTATGTCAGCAGAAAAAGTTTCTATAGCTTGCTTGGTCAGTGATAACTTCATTAGTTGGTCATTGATATATGCAAAGGAATACGGATTATTTACATAATCTAGTTCAACATGTCTCAAATTTTTCCCAATAGAAACCTTACAATTTGTTAATAGATCTTGATTATTATCACAATAATAAATTTCTCCTGCCAAATCTTTTTCACCTTCCTGTACACAGGAAACAAGTCTTGCACTCCCCTTAGGACCACAAAATTTTATAGGTAAATCTAGTGCTATATCACTTTCATCATCCAGTGGTATGAACCCAACTTTAGCAAGCTTATTCCAAGTTAGCCCTTTGCTATCCACTTGATCTTCAGGCATCTTATTGTTGTCCACCTGATCTTGCAATATCTTCCATTTGGTTGCGTTGAGCAATTTTTTCCCAGGTACCATCTTAAAAACATGTTTCTTTCCACTCATAGGCATTACCAATAAATTAATTGTTAGTATTCTAACATTTATTGATTAATTTATTGTTAAGTTAGTATATATCAGAATTATAATAAAAAACATTACTTGCATAAAGAAAAGTTACAGAAAGAGGGATTTTTTAGGAAACTAGTATAAAACACTCCTAGATTAAAATAAGCTGTTTTGACAAGTTTTGTGGCGTGCTAGAGCTAATATAGACTGGTGGAGGCAAGCGGGATCGAACCGCTGACCTTCTGCGTGCAAAACAGATGCTCTACCAGCTGAGCTATGCCCCCAATTCTTGCTTAAAGCATAAATCACTCAGGCTGAAATGCAAGAAATATTTATCTGTTATAGCTAAACTGACTTAGATTTACTGACAATTTGAAAAACCGTCATTCCGCTACGTGTTAGCGGAATCTATAGCTAAAGTGACTTAGATTTACCGATAATTTGAAAAACAAAAATTCGTCATCCCGCTGCTTGTTAGCGGGATCTAGAGATACCGCGGCGGTATGATGTAGGAAAACCTTTCTTGGGTTAGCTATATGCTGAGGCGGTATAACGTGTTAGCTATAGGCTATTGCTAAGCATTATAATAGTGCACAAATTCTTTAGGGTATATACAGTTTTCTATTTTTCTTGTCTCCTTAGCGTTATACTTCACACCATCCAAATAAATCTGTGAATTGAAAATTAACAAGAAGTTTTCCTTTAAAAAATTTTTTAAACTATCTATAGATTTTTTAACTACTAACGCAGTATATTATATAATTTATTTAATCACACATGAAAATTTTAGTTTGATTAAAACGGATAAAAACTATATTACTGTTTAGTATAGCTGAAAAATGAAATGGTCCCGTAGCTCAGCCGGTAGAGCACCTGACTTTTAATCAGGATGTCACGCGTTCGAACCGCGTCGGGATCACTCACAAATTTTGAAAAACATGCTAAAAGAACAAGATAAAATATTCACCAACCTAAATGGTAAAGAAACTCCACTACTTAAGGGTGCAAAAAAACGTGGTAGCTGGCAAAAAACAAAGGAGTTACTGGATTTAGGATCAGAAAAAATCACTGATGAAGTAAAGAAATCTGGCTTGAGAGGTCGAGGGGGTGCAGGATTTTCCACCGGCCTTAAGTGGAGCTTTATGCCTAAAAATCTTCCAAAAGCATATTTAGTAGTCAATGCAGATGAGTCAGAACCTGGTACATGTAAAGATAGAGATATATTACGATATGAGCCACATAAGTTACTTGAGGGAATTCTCCTGGCCGGCAAAGCGATCAGCGCATCAGTTGCGTATATTTATATCAGGGGTGAATTTTATAATGAATATTTAGTTCTAAAAAAAGCACTTGAGGAAGCCTATAAAGAAAACTTAATTGGAAAAAATGCCTGCAAATCAGGCTATGATCTTGATGTGTTTATCCATAGGGGTGCAGGAGCTTACATATGTGGGGAAGAAACAGCTCAACTCGAATCAATTGAAGGAAAAAAGGGCTTTCCTCGCATGAAACCTCCATTTCCTGCAGGTGTTGGGCTTTTTGGCTGCCCAACCACAATAAACAACGTTGAAACTATAGCTATGGTTCCAGATATTCTAAATCGCGGAGGAGAATGGTTTGCATCTCTTGGCAAACCAAATAATACTGGTACCAAGGTCTTTTGTATTTCAGGGCACGTAAACAACCCGTGTAATGTTGAAGAAGAGCTCGGAATTCCACTACGTGAATTGATTGAAAAGTATGCAGGTGGAGTGCGAGGAGGTTGGGATAATTTACTTGCTGTAATACCTGGTGGGTCTTCAGTGCCATTAATTCCAAAATCTATATGTAATACTATTGAAATGGATTTTGATTCATTAAAAGCTGCACAATCAGGGCTTGGTACTGCTGCTGTAATAGTGATGAATAAATCAACTGATATAATAGCTGCAATAGAGAGGTTATCACACTTTTACATGCATGAGTCCTGTGGACAATGCACACCGTGCCGTGAAGGTACTGGATGGATGTGGAGGATTATGAGGAGGATGATAGCAGGAAATATTAAGCCTGATGAAGTAGATAAGCTGCTTGACCTTACAACTCAAATAGAAGGACATACAATTTGCGCACTTGGTGATGCTGCAGCTTGGCCAATTCAAGGATTAATAAGACATTTTCGCCATGTTATCAAAGAGAGAGCGATAGTTTAACTCTACTTATACTTCTTAAGCCGTTTTGCTACTTAGCAACCAGAGCTAAAAAATATTGATTCCCTTCTCTTTTAGGTGCCAATTCTACCTTTGCAATATCTTCAGTTTCTCTAATTAGCCGTTCTAATTTTTGCAGTCCGACTTCAGTGTTTATAAGCTCTCTGCCCTTAAATCTCATTGTAACTTTGATTTTATGTCCGTGAGCAAGTAAGTCTCTTGCTTGACGCAATTTTGTTTCGTAGTCGTGATCACCAATATTAGGACCCAGTTTAATTTCTTTTATAGTTAATGTTTTTTGTTTCTTTTTTGCTTCACTTGCTTTCTTTTTTATATCATACTTTTGTTTGCTATAATCCAGAATTTTACATACTGGAGGGGTTGAATCAGGTGCAATTTCCACCAAGTCTAAACCAACACCCTGTGCAAATTCCAAAGCTCGTTCTATTTGCACGATTCCGACCATTTCACCACTATGATCAACTAAGCGTACCTCCTTAGCTGTGATGAATTCATTAATTCTGTTTTTATTGTTCTTTTTAACTTGCAAACTTTAACTCCCTTAATTCAAATTAATACTTTTTAACAGCAATTCAGTAGCCTTTTCCAAAGAAAAAGACTCCTGTCTTTCTGATCCTAAATTTCTCACTGACACAGTTTTACTTGTAACTTCATTTTTGCCTACAATCCACAATATAGGAACCTTGTTTGAACTATGCAAACGTATCTTATAACTAATTTTTTCATTGGTCAAATCAGTCTTGACTCTCACACCTTGTTCTTTTAAAATATTGCTAATTTCTGTGGCGTAACCGTCAGCTTCATTTGTAATGGTCAGAATAGCAAGTTGCGTTGGAGCAAGCCAAACTGGAAATTTTCCTGCATAATGCTCTATTAAAATTCCAATAAAACGCTCAAAAGTCCCAAGAATTGCCCTATGTAACATGACAGGGTGATGCTTGTGCCCATCTGCCCCTATATAAAAAGCTCCCAGACGTTCTAGTAAAATGAAATCAACTTGTAATGTTCCACATTGCCAATTTCTGCCTATTGCGTCTTTCAAAACGAACTCTAACTTTGGACCATAAAATGCACCTTCACCAGGGTTAAGTTTATAACTCAAGCCCGCTTCTTTAACGGCTTCAAGCAGCGCTTTTTCAGCTCTATCCCACACTTCATCATCCCCTGCCTTAACATCTGGACGGTCTGAAAATTTCACAGAAATTTCATTGAACCCAAGCTCTGAATATACTTCTTTTAAAAGGTCACAAAACTTTATAGTCTCAGAATTCACTTGTTCTTCCATACAAAAAATGTGTGCATCGTCTTGCGTAAAACCACGCACTCGCATCAGTCCGTGCAATGAACCTGAGCTTTCATTTCTATGGCATGTGCCAAACTCTGCCATACGTATCGGTAAATCACGATAGCTTCTGGTGTGAGAATTAAAAATCTGCACATGACAGGGGCAATTCATGGGTTTTATTGCTAGCTTTTTACTCTCAAGCTCATCAACAATAAACATATTTTCGCGAAACTTATCCCAATGTCCAGATTTCTCCCACAGCTCCTTACTTACTAAAATAGGAGTTTTCACTTCAAAATAGCCATTATTTATTAATTTTTTCCTTATATAAGATTCAAGAACATTATATAAAATATATCCTTGTTCATGCCAAAAAACCTGCCCGACAGCTTCCTCTTGAATGTGAAATAAGTCCATATCCTTAGCAATTTTGCGGTGATCGCGTTTCTCTGCTTCTTTGAGACGCTCAAGATAAGTGTTTAGTTCATCCTTATTTCTCCATGCAGTGCCATATATTCGCTGCAACGCCTGGCCCTTGGAATTACCACGCCAGTATGCCCCTGCAACCTTCATAAGTTTAAATGCTTTGACTCTACCGGTTGATGGTGAGTGCGGCCCGCGGCACAAGTCAACAAAATCGCCCTGTCTATAAACAGTTAGGTTTTCACTCTCTGGTATGGATGAGATAATATCAACCTTATATTTTTCGCCTATACCACTAAAGAAATCAATTGCCTGTTTGCGAGTCCAAACCTCTCGAACAAATCTGTGGTTACTTTTTACAATCTCTTTCATTCTCTTTTCTATTGCGGTAAGATCGTCCGTAGTAAAGGCACGACTTGTAGCAAAGTCATAGTAAAAACCGTCCTGAATTGTTGGGCCGATAGTAATCTGAGTACTAGGAAATAGCTCTTTCACTGCCTGCGCCATTATGTGAGCAGCATCATGCCTTATTATATCTAAACCCGCTTCGTCACTCAGTTGTATCACCTCTATCTCTGCATCAGATTCAATTTCACGTGAGAGATCATACAACTCACCGTTTACTTTCAATGCAACTGCTTCTTTCAAAGCATCCGGTTGTAATATATCAAAGCTAGTGACTCTACCACTGTATCCTTTTACTTTTTGTTCGGTTGAAAAAGTAACTTTAATCATTTATCATACCTTTTGTCATCCCAGTGCGTGACACTGGGATCCATGTTTCTTTTTTTTCTAGATTCCAGCGTCACGCGCTGGAATGACACCAAAAGGTGAGCTACTGATCTTTCACTTAAATAACAGTTGTACAAAAGATCTATTACATACTTGCTGTAAGAAATTTTAATTGTTGACATACCTAGTTAATAATACGGTCTATTCTTTTTTAACCTGAGTGCAATTGCGTCTTCCCAAACTTCACCATTACGCAATAACTTTTCTTTATTGTACATTAGCTCCTCTCTTGTTTCAGTAGCAAATTCAAAGTTAGGACCCTCCACAATCGCATCAACTGGACATGCCTCTTGGCAAAGTCCGCAGTATATGCATTTTGTCATATCAATATCATAGCGCGTGGTGCGACGACTACCGTCTTCTCTTTCCTCTGCTTCAATAACTATTGCTTGAGCAGGGCAGATAACTTCACATAATTTACAAGCTATGCATCGTTCTTCACCGTTTGGATACCTACGCAACGCATGCTCACCACGAAATCTTGGACTTAAAGGGCCCTTCTCCATAGGATACCTCAAAGTAACCTTTGGCTTAAACATATATTTTAATGTAATAACAAACCCTTTAATTAACTCTACAAAAGACCAATACCAAGCTAATTTCTTGAGCATAAAATATTTAAAACCTATGTTGATAATTATAAATCATATTATCAGTTTTCAAAATAAATATTTTCACCTGAGTGACCTTTACAGTTTTTTATATAATGTATTTATTAATATGATATTACTATAAACTAGCAAGATAGATAAAAATTTCGAATATTTTCAAATTAGGTATTTTGGTTTCTTAAGTGTAATATTGCTAAGTAGTTTATATAAATAATGACAAACAAAAATGAAACTATTTTCGCCTTATCGACCGTATTGGGTAAGTCAGGAGTTGCAGTAATCAGAATTTCAGGCAACTACGCGCTTAAAGCTTTAAATCATTTTCATATTAAGAAAGAAATTAAACCAAGATTTGCTACTTTAGTTGATCTATATGATGATTCCAATCAATTGATAGATAATGGAATAATCATCTATTTCCCTGCTCCAAACAGTTTCACTGGCGAGAACGTTATAGAGTTACAAGTGCATGGAAGCAAGGCAGTCATAAAAATCATCTTGGAGGAATTATCAAAAATTTTTGTTATGGCCAGGCCTGGAGAATTCTCACTTAGGGCTTTTCTAAATGGTAAATTTGACTTAACGCAAATAGAAGGGATTGCAGACTTAATTGATGCTGAGACGAAAATGCAAGCTAAACAAGCGATTAAGCAGATATCTGGAGAATTGGAGAGACTATACAGCAATTGGAGGCAAAAATTAATAACGATACAATCCAAAATCGAAGCATATATAGACTTTCCAGAGGACATTTGGGCAGAAAAAAGTGAATTGGAAAAAATTAATAATGAAGTGCAATCTCTCGTGCAGTTGATACAAGAGCATTTAAATGATAATAGACGGGGCGAAAGGTTGCGTGAGGGTTTACATATTGTAATAACTGGTGAACCAAATGTCGGTAAATCAACTCTGTTTAATTTCTTAGCCAAGCGTGATATTGCTATTGTTTCTGAATATGCAGGCACAACAAGAGACGTGCTTGAAGCTCATATTGACATTGGCGGATACCCAATCATTCTCTCTGATACTGCTGGAATTCGTGAGAGTTCAGACCCGATAGAATCAGAAGGCATAAGTCGAGCAAAAAAGAGGTCTTTTGAAGCTGATTTAAGAATAGAACTATTTCCTTTTGAACAGCGACACGATGTCAATTATCAAGCCACAGGCAATATACCATCTGTCGTACCAGTGCTTGACACACAACTATGCAAATATTGTAATCAACAAACGGTGTCATCCCAGTGCTTGACACTGGGATCCAGATATAAAAATACTTGCAAATTATGCAATAGACAATGGATTCTAGAAACGTGTGCTGAAAACAATGTTCATAGCTGGATTCCAGTGTCAGCTACTTGCATGACATCAGACCAAAATGACACCATTTATGTTCTGAGCAAAGCTGACGATGCAATTAATGACAGAAATATACTGATTGGCGGTGTAGATTTCCTACCTATTTCTATTTTAAAGGGAATAGGTACAAACAAGTTGATCTCTCTCATAAAAAAGAAGGCAGAGGAAAAATTTGGGCGTGATAGAGACACTCCTTTGATTACCCGGCAAAGACATAGGAGTCACATGCAGAAAGCACTGGAACATTTACAACGTTTTAATATCGATAATCCAATTGAGTTGATATCTGAAGATTTAAGGCTTGCTGCATTTGAACTTGGTGCAGTGATTGGGGTTATTAATGTTGAGGAAATATTAGATAGTGTGTTTAGCAGTTTTTGTGTAGGTAAGTAAGATTTTTATAGATTGCTTAAAATCAAATGTTGTGATAGAAAAGAAATGGACGGATGGCCGAGCGGTTTAAGGCACCAGTCTTGAAAACTGACGTACGTGATGAGCGTACCATGGGTTCGAATCCCATTCCGTCCGCACAGCATCCCGCTATGTTAGCTGATTTTTAGAGCTTGTTTGGACTATGTGGTTCATAACGCTGGAAATCTTATCTAATCTAGCCACATCTTTTAAAAATACATCCCTTTGTAAATTGACCTTATTAGCGAAGAAAGCTAATATCTATAAATAGATTACCATCTGAATATGAAAACCGATATAGTAATAATAGGTGCAGGGCCTATTGGAATATTCACTGCTTTTCAAGCGGGAATGCTTGATATGAGATGCCATATAATAGATGTTTTGGATCAAGCAGGAGGACAATGCACAGCTCTTTACCCAGAAAAGCCAATATATGATATACCTGGTTATCCTGTAATTACTGCCCAAAAATTAATTGAGCAATTAATGGAGCAAGCTTCACCATTTGAGCCTGTTTACCATTTAAGTCAAAAAGTGGAAAAGATTTCGAATAACTGTGATCAAAGCTTTACTATCATAACTAACACAGGCACAGAGGTAAAATGTAAGGCTGTTATTGTTGCTGCAGGTAACGGAATGTTTGAACCTAACCGTCCACCCTTAAGTGGTATATTAGAATACGAAAATAAATCTGTATTTTACAGTGTAAATAAAATTTCTGATTTTCAGGACAAAACTATAGTCATTGCAGGGGGGGGTGATTCTGCAGCTGATTGGACTGTAGAACTTTCTAAAGTTGCAAAGAAAATTTATGTGATACATAGAAGAAAGGAATTTCGCTGCACTCCTGAAACTAGAAATAAATTAGAATCACTTGAAAATAATGGAAAGATAGAACTGGTAGTGCCATATCAATTACACGAACTAGCAGGAGGTAATGGGCAGTTGAGCGCAGTGATAGTAAAAAATATTGCCTCTAAGGAAGAAAAAGAAATATCCGCTGATTTTTTGCTGCCATTTTTTGGATTGTCAATGAATCTTGGGCCAATAAACAGTTGGGGTATAGAGTTAGAACATGGCCGCATAACTGTCGACCCAGCTACACTTAGAACCAGTAGAGATAGAATATATGCAATCGGAGATATAGCTACTTATCCAGGCAAACTAAAATTGATACTAAATGGTTTTGCTGAGAGCGCCATGGCTTGTTACGACATATACAAAGTAATCCACAACTCTCCAGTCAATTTTCAATATTCAACTTCAAAGGGAATTCATGGGAAAGAAAGTGAGTAAATCTGAAATAACCCGGGGCATCTGTTTTCGAAGGCAGTTGCCTAAAACACAAAGATGTTACCCAAGTAGAAACGAAAAAACTTACTTGACAAGCCTCGCCAGCCCCTTTATCATGGTAGTGAAGGTATTCAGTTATCTTCATCTGTGCAGATTAAACAGCAAGAAAACAACGTAGTTGGCGTCTTATTTTTAATTTTTTACACTATGTGCACCTTATGTCTTCACAACATTTCTGGGTTTTTACCTATATAAGCTGAAACGCGCTTATAAGTCGTTTAAGACAGTATAGTACGCCAATTTGCAGGATTAGAGAGTGACAACTAGCTAACACGGGGTTTCTCTTGCCTTTTTTTTCTGCTTAGTCAATTTCTTAAACATTTAAACTAAGGTTAGTTGCATTTAAAAGCGGCTGAATCGTAGCGTTTAGAATAAAAAACGCCAATATTTTGAAGTACATATAAATAAC
>NZ_JAPQLL010000064.1:30735-38851 GCF_028981865.1 Wolbachia endosymbiont of Drosophila nikananu
TTCTGCTTAGTAAATTTCTTAAACATTTTAGCTAAGGTTAGTTGCATTTAAAAGCAGCTAAATTGCAGTGTTTAAGACTTGAAAAACGCCAATACTGAAAATAGACAATGACTAGGGCTTCTTTTGCCTTTTTTTTATTTGGTAAATTTCTTAATGTTTATAGCTAAACGACAACCGTCATCCCGCAGCGGGATCTCTTGTTAGCGGATGAGATACCGCGAATGAATCGCGGTATGACGTAGGGCTACAGGTGTCATCCCAGTGTCTGGGCACTGGGATGACATCATAGAGGCGCTGGGATGACACCCTGACAATCGTCATCCCGCTACGTGTTAGCGGCTAAGAGATACCGCGGTGGTATGACGTAGGACTGCTGTCATTCCGCTACGTGTTAGCGGCTGAGATACCGCGCACATCTGTACGAACATTGTTATAATAAGAGTTCATGAAAGATGTCATCTGGAATCTTGTTCCAATGTTAAACAACACAAAGTTGAAAAAATAGAGCAAGAATTACTTACAATTCAATAATTCTCCAAAATCAATTATGTTTGAAAAGTAATTACTATCTATAACGTCATCACTCACACCATTAACGTGAATAAGAACTGGACGGCATGAAAAACCTTTTGGACGCTTTAGTGTGTCTATTTTCTTTTGTACTTCTTGTATTATTGAATGACCGATTTTATTTTTTGAAAATTTGGTTTCACAAATGTAGAGGGTGTTAAACCTTGTTTGAATCATGTAATCAATTTGACAACCAGCACCTGTCTTCCTCTGAAAAAATGGATTTTCGCTTACTATTCCATCAATTCTCAAGATATTATGTATGCTCTTTCTATTGTTAAGCACCAAATTTTCAAACTGAAGTCCAATAATTGTGTGCCACTCTGGTAGAGATGTAAGTAACCCTATAGAGTAGGTGTCGCGATTAATTTTTCCTAGATTTTTTTCAATATATTTTAGGTAAAACCTTAAATAATTATCTTGAAGTCTGTACTTCCTGAGTCGTGAATCAGTACCCGTTTTTATATTCCAAGTATGATCCTTTGCAATAAAACCGGCAAGCTCCAGCTCATGTAGATACTCAGAAATGCGTCCATGTCTTGCAATATCTAAAGCAGTACAAATTTCTTCCTGTTCTTTAGCTCCAGTAGAAAGAGCTTTCACTATTTGCTTATAAAAAGCTGTTTTTCGCATGAATAGATCTGAAAATATTTGGTCAAACTCCTCAACTAAAAACCCACCTTTTATAAAACAAAGCTTTTTAATATTTTCTTCAGCACTGTGTTTAAAATTTATCTCTTCTAAATATTTTGGAATTCCACCGGTTACTGCAAGCACCTTAAACTTTTCGTATGCTGAAATATTTTTTGACCAAAATCTGTTGCAATCAGAAAGTGATAATTCTCCGAGTGTTAAAGTCAACGATATTCTTCCTACAAAACCAGTACTACTAAGTATATTTTTCTCGATCCAAGATGATGCAGATCCACAAACGACAAAAATTAGTTTGTTATTATTTTTTAGCTGTGTATCCCAAAAATTCTTTATTTTGCCTAAAAAAGTTGGATCTTTTGAGCCCATCCAAGAAATTTCATCAAATAGCAATAATATTTTCCCTGATAGTAGACGTTCACCAACTGCCCATAGTAAGTCACTCCAGTCGTCATATCTAGCAAAAGATGTATTAAATTGTCTAGCAACTTGTCTAGAAAATTCATTAAGTTGATGGGATATTGTAGTGTGCTTTTCTGGTGGCAAACCTATAAATGAGTAATATTGCTCAAAATACTTACCAAACTCTTGAATTAAACGACTTTTTCCTACACGACGCCTTCCTTTGACTACTACAAAAGAAGCAGTATTTTTTTCTGTAAGCTCCAGCAGTTGCTTTAATTCAGCTTGCCTACCAATAAATAACAGAGACATAAAATACAAAATATAAATCTTTGTCTCCATTATACATGATGAAACTGGAGACGTAAATAAGTAAATTTCGATCTTTGTCTCTATAATGCTATAGCTAAACTGACTTACGACAATTTGAAAAACCTTCATACCGCCGCGGTATCTCTAGATCCCGCTGCGGTATGACGAGGGAGAGCAGCGGCAGTATAGCTATAAATTGTTGATATCTTTTTTATATCACGTTTTTAACTTACAATAGTTAGCCAGCGTTTCTTACATTAACCAAATCTTTCGAATTCTGCACTCACCACTACCTATAACTCACTTTCACGCAATACTGATCGTTCTTAAAAAGTAATCTAACATTTTTTATTTCTTGATTGCGAAGCTTTGATGCAGTTGATTTAGCAGCCTGAGCACTTTTAAAAAATGCAACATACCCCTTACTTTCTGCACTGTCTTGTTTTGGGTGACGTTTCTGCATTTCTTTTTCATATTGCTTTCTGTAATGGGGAGTATTTTGTATCAATTGTTCTGACATCTTTCTTAGGTATTGGACTTTTACCTTTGCAAGCCCTACTTTATGCAATCCTAAGACTTGAGCTGCTTTTTCTGATAAGTCTATTATTCTGCCTTCAATAAAAGGCCCTCTATCGTTAATCCTTACAACAAGCTTTCTTCCATTTTCTAAATTAGTGACAAGAGCAAAGCAGGGTAAGGGCAAAGTCTTATGCGCTGCAGAGATCAAGTGACGGTTAAACACTTCACCATTTGCTGTAAGCGTGCCATGATCTTCTATTCCATACCACGATGCTATCCCTATCTCTTCATAGTGTTTACAGTTTTTTGGATAATAAGTTATACCATTTATTGTGTAGCTGCAGCCAATTTTATAATGACCTGCAGTGCAATTAAACCTGTTGCTAAAACTACAACTACTCATCAAAACAAATATTAGACATAGGAAGGCTAAGTTTTTTATCATTGTATTCGGTAAGAGGGTTCGATACTATGAGGATTTTAAATTATACTATAATAAATTTAGTAATGAGTAAACATCTACTGCTAAATATTAACAAAACTCAAAAAAGAATAATACATATAATTGGTATAGGTGGAATCGGAATGAGTGCCATTGCTGAAATTCTTCACAATTCCGATTGCAAAGTTCAAGGCAGTGATGCACAGTCAAACAACAATGTAGATAGATTACAAAGGCTGGGCATAGAGGTTTTTATTGGTCACAATGCTAATAATATAAGCCAAGCTCAAATAGTTGTATATTCTTCTGCGATAGAATCTGATAATGTGGAGTTAGTAACAGCGAGAAATAACAATAAAACCATTTTGCATAGATCAGACATACTTACTGAAATTATGAAAGATAAATATGTGATAGCAGTTTCAGGTTCAAGTGGAAAGACGACAACAACGGCTATGATTGCTTCTATTTTTGATCATTCTAATATTGATGCAACTGTAATTGTAGGAGGAATACTAAATTCGTATCAGAGTAATTCAAGACTTGGAAGGAGTAACATTTTTTTAATCGAAGCTGATGAGTCTGATGGAACCATGCTAAAAATTCCTGCAAATATTGCTGTCATAACGAGTATTAACGACGATCATATGGATCATTATGGTACATTCGACGATATTAAAAATGCGTTTTCTCAGTTTATAAGCAAAGCAGGTTTTGCAGTTTTGCCTGATTCTGTAGGCATTAATTATGATGCAAGTAACTCTATGATGTTTGGATTTGAGGGTGCCAATATTAAAGCTGTTAATGTTAAGCAGCATGCTAACAGCATAGAATTTGATGTGTTGAACAATTGGATTCCAGTGTCAGCTACTTGCATGACAAGAAAGCAGGTGTCATCACATCACCCTCTGTCATCCCAGTGCGTGACACTGGAATCCAGAAACATAAAAAATGTAATACTAGCAAATGCAATAGGGATGCATAAGGTCAGCAACGCCTTGGCTGCAATATCAGTTGCGATAAAGCTCGGGATTAGCAATGCTGAGATTAAAAAAGGCCTTTTGGAATTTCAAGGAGTAGCAAGAAGATTCTCTTTGATTGCCAATATTAAAGGTGTTAAGTTAATTGAGGATTATGCCCATCATCCAAATGAAATATATGCAACTTTAACAGCTGCACGTTCGATTACTAAAGGAAAAGTAATAGGAATTATCGAACCACTTCGTTTTGCTCGCATTCGTAATTTTTTTAATGAATTCATACGAATTTTCATGATGTTTGATTATGTCATCCTCACTCCTGTTCATCCCCCAGAAGATAAGCCTATTCCTGGTTGTGGGATTGATGATATACAAAAAGCTTTAATCAGTAATGGGTTTGATAGCGTAAAAATCATGAATGATTCTCTACTCATTTCACGTTTTATTAGTGATTCGACAAATTTAGGCGATGTAGTATTATTTATTGGTGCTGGTAGTAATATAGATAAATTGGCAAAGGAAACTGCGAAGCTCATAGCAGAAACTGTACAAACATCTAGTTAAACGATAGAATAAATGCAAGTACCGGTGTCATTCAAGTGCTTGACACTGGAATCCAGTCAACTATGTATGAAGAGTTATTATGTTTATATACTTGCAAGTGAACGCAACGGAACTTTATACGTAGGTGTGATATCAAATCTGATAAAACGAATTTATGAACATAAAAGTGAAACTGTTTCTAGTTTTACGTCAAAATACGGTGTTTATAGATTGGTTTATTTCGAAGAGTTTCAAGACATAAATTTAGCTATTACTAGAGAAAAGCTTTTAAAAAGTTGGCAAAGAAAATGGAAAATGAATTTAATCGAGAAAGAGAATCCAGACTGGGAGGATTTATATGATAAAATTGTGTAGTAAAACTGGATCCCAGTGTCGGAGCACACAACTGTACGAACGTTGCGATATGGGGGTAACTTCCACTAAGAATGATGTCATCCCAGTGCCCAGACACTGGGATCCAGAAAACTTAATCGTAAATGAGCACACCAGGTGGCTGTATAGTAAAAGCTGGATTCCAGTGTCAAGCACTGGAATGACACCATCCGCTACTCAAATTACCTGTATATTGCAATGTTCATACACTGAAATGTTACAGCGCTGGGATAACATCTTCCGAGACAGAACGTTCCGTGCACACAATTGTGAATCTAGTAAAGGTTTAATGTAATGAATAAGATAATCAACAACGTATTTGCAAGAGAAATTTTAGATAGCAGGGGTTACCCAACTGTTGAGGTGGAAATTGAACTCTGTGATGGAGTAATAGGTAGAGCATCTGTACCTTCTGGAGCTTCAACTGGTAAACTAGAAGCCTTGGAACTCAGAGACCAAGATGAGAAAAGGTATTGTGGTAAAGGAGTGCTGAAAGCTGTTCAAGCTGTAAATGGAGTGATAGCAAATGAAATCATTGGCATGGATGCAACAAACCAAAGTGCAATTGATAAAGCATTAATTGAACTGGATGGAACAAAAAATAAATCTAAACTTGGAGCAAATGCAACTTTGGGTGTGTCTCTTGCGGTTGCAAAAGCAGCAGCAAACAGTTTCAAAATACCGTTGTGTAGATATTTGGGAGGAGAGCAGATGAGTGTTATGCCGGTTCCACTCATTAACATAATTAATGGTGGAGTACATGCAGACAATAAGCTCGATTTCCAAGAATTCATGATTCTTCCGGTCGGTGCTGAGACTTTCAGTGAAGCAATCAGAATATCTGCGGAGGTGTTCCACAACTTACGTAGCATTCTTAAGAAAAAAGGTTATAGCACAAACGTAGGAGATGAAGGTGGTTTTGCACCAAATATTGAAAGTACTGAAGAAGCACTTGACTTGATCATATACGCTATAGAATCAGCAGGTTATTCAGCACAAAGTGATTTTGCACTAGGCCTTGATGTTGCTTCATCTACTTTTTATGAAGATAGAATTTACAAATTTGAAAATAAAGAGCTTACTTCAAAAGAATTGACTGAATATTATTGTAATCTTGTGGAAGGATATCCAATAATTTCTATAGAAGATGCAATAAGTGAAGACGATTACGAAGGTTGGAAATTACTTACTGCAAAATTGGGGAGTAAAATTCAATTGGTTGGGGATGATTTATTTGTTACAAATTGTGAACTAATAGGCAAAGGAATAGAAGAAAAAATGGCAAATGCTGTACTGATCAAGCCAAATCAAATAGGGACGTTAACAGAAACTTTTGCTGCTATTGAAATGGCAAAATCAAACAACTACAAAGCTGTTATTTCTCACCGCTCAGGTGAAACAGAAGACACAACAATATCTCATATAGCAGTTGCATCAAATTGCGGGCAAATAAAAACCGGGTCACTGTCGCGTTCTGATAGGCTAGCGAAGTATAACGAGCTAATGAGAATAGAAGGCACATTAGGAAAAGATGCTAAATATTATCGTGGGTTAGCATGGGTTTTATAGATGAAGTAAAATTGTGTTTAAAAGCCGGTGATGGTGGTGACGGTTGTGCAAGTTTTCGTCGAGAAAAGTTCGTTGAATTTGGTGGGCCAAACGGCGGTAACGGAGGAAAAGGTGGAAACATAGTTTTCATCAGCGACGCTAACCTTAACACTTTGCTTCATTTTCGTTATAGAAGACACATTAAAGCAGATAATGGGAAAAATGGTGCAGGCAGGGATAGATCTGGCACAGCGGGGAAAGACGTTATACTTCGAGTTCCAGTCGGTGCACAAATAATTGATGAAGAAAGTGAGGAGATAATAGTAGACCTTGACAAGTCTGGTATAGAATTTCAAGTAGCACAGGGTGGAAAAGGTGGACTTGGAAATACTAATTTTAAATCTTCTACTAATAAGGCACCAAGACATTTTACTTACGGTCAGCCTGGCGAAGAAAAACATGTATTATTAAAACTAAAAGTTTTATCAGATGTTGGAATTATTGGCATGCCAAACGCAGGTAAATCAAAATTTTTGACTCGCTGCTCAAATTCCGATACAAAAGTAGGCGATTATCCATTTACCACCGTAAGACCCCACTTAGGTGTGACAAAAGTGGATGATAGCGAAGTTGTAATAGCAGATATTCCTGGAATAATCACCGATGCTCACCTTGGAGTTGGGCTCGGACATAAATTTTTAAAGCACATAGAAAGGTGTCAAATTTTACTTCATTTAATCGATGTAACTCATGATGACGTTGTTTCGGCTTATAGTTGTATCCATAATGAATTGGAACTTTACAATGGTGATCTTGTTAAAAAAGAAGAGATTGTAGTATTAAACAAATGCGACTTGCTGAGAGAAGCGGAAATTCTAGAAAAGAAGAATCACCTAGCCAATTATCTTAATAAAGAAGTGCTGTGCTTATCAATTAATGGTGATTTACAGCCTATTTTAAGATTATTAAGTGAAAAATTGAAAAAGAGTAATTCTAAGGAAATCGATGTATATGATCCTTTTAAGATGTGAATTTCATTTAGATAATTGATGTTTTTCATTTATTTTATCATATAACTAGAATATATGTGTACGAACGTTTGTTTTTGAAGGTGATTTGCACAGTAAATGGTCAGCGTGTGACGCACTGCCCAGTTCATGTTAGCTATAAATATTTAAGCAAATGAAAAAAAAGGTATCCGTTCAGGATAGCGGCAAGACCATAGAGTAAAAGTGAGTTTACAACAAATGGTGTCATCCGAGTAGCTGACACTGGGATCCAGGAAAGAGAATGATGTCATGAAAGTAGCCCCTATGATGTCATTCAAGTAGCTGACACTGGTTTCTTTATGATGCTGTCATCCCAGTGCCCAGACACTGGGATCCAGAAAAGTTTGCTTGTAAGTAAGCAAACTAGCATAGAAAGTGGTTACAACATTTTCGATGAGATTATATGGAAAACTGGATTCCAGTGTCAAGCACTGGAATGACAAGTTCGCGGCGGCATCCTCGTCATCCCGCCACGGTATCTCTAGATCCCGCTAACAAGCAGCGGGATGACGAATTACTATACCACCGCGAACCGTCATACTGCCGCAGACCGTCATACCACGATTCATTCGCGGTATCTCTTAGCCGCTAACAAGTAGCGGGATGACGAATTGCTTAACCGTCATCCCGCCGCGGTATCTCTAGATCCCGCTAACAAGCAGCGGTATGATGATTCTTCAAATCGTCAAGGTGTCATCCAAGTAGCC
>NZ_JAPQLL010000064.1:38901-49059 GCF_028981865.1 Wolbachia endosymbiont of Drosophila nikananu
ATCCCGCCACGGTATCTCTAGATCCCGCTAACAAGCAGCGGGATGACGAATTACTATACCACCGCGAACCGTCATACTGCTGCAGACCGTCATCCCGCCACGAACCGTCATACCGCCGCGGTATCTCAGCCGCTAACAAGTAGCGGGATGACGGTTGTCGTTTAGCCATAAATATTAAGAAATTTACCAAATAAAAAAAAAGGCAAAAGAAGCCCCGTTGGTGACTAGTTATTTATATGTACTTCAAAATATTGGCGTTTTTTATTCTAAACGCTACGATTCAGCCGTTTTTAAATGCAACTAACCTAAATTATAAACGTTAAGAAATTTACTGAGCGGAAAAAAAGGCAAAGAAACCCCAGAGTGGCTAGTATTCAAATTCTCCCTTGTCTATTTGACGTCTTTTACTGTCTTAAATGCTTTACAAGCGCGTTTCGGCTTGTATAGGTAGAAACCTAGAAGTTTTATAAAGACATAAGGTGCACATAGTGCAAAAAATTAAACATGAGACGCCAGATACGTTGAGTTTTTTTTGTCATTTAATCTGTACAGAGAAGATAAATAAATAGCTTCAGCTTCATGATAAGGGGGCTGGCGGAGTTTGTCAAGTAGTTTTTGCAGCTCCCATGGTTTTTGCGTCACACGCTGGCAGTTGTTACTCAAACAACAGTTATGTAAGAGATCTGATTACATTTAAGCTAACAATGGACCACTAGGTATATTACTAACTACGTTGACCTGATTCAATATTTTATTAGTGGGATTGAAATAATTTTCTATGAATTCCTTATATATAGCTGTTAATTTGTGTATATCATTTACTAATACGCTTTCATTTATCTGATGTGCGGTTTTGTTGATTATACCAAATTCAATCACTGGACAAACATCTTTGATAAACGCAGCGTCAGATGTGCCACCACTTGTGCTCAGCACAGCATCAATACTGGTAACTTTATTTATCGCATCAAGCATAATATCAGTATTTCTATCAGGAGTAGAGAGGAAGACGTCCCTGCTGCTATGCATAGAAAGTTTATAATCGTTAGTTACACTGGAGCATATTTCATCAATCAGCTTATATAAGCCGTCAGGTGTTTGTGTATCGTTATATCGAATGTTAAAACGTGTAGTTGCTGAACTAGGTATTAGATTGCTAGTATTATTTCCAACATCGATAGTAGTAACTTCGCAATGTGAAGGCTGAAAATATTTATTACCATGATCAAAAGTAGTATCTTTTACCTTACTCAATATCGATATTACCTTATATATTGGATTATCTGCTAGGTCTGGGTAGGCAACGTGTCCTTGTTTTCCATGGCAAATTAATTCAAATGTTACAGAACCTCTTCTGCCTATTTTTATGGTATCACCTAATTTCTCACTACTGGTTGGTTCGGCAACTACACAAAAATCTATCTTTTTTTGCTTACTTTTCATCCATTCCAAAACTGCTTTTGTTCCATATTCTTCCGTGCTTTCTTCAGCACTGGTAATCAATGCACTTATCGAACCATTAAATTGAAACTTTTCTGCAATTAAATTTGCCATAGCAGCAATAAATGCAGCTATTCCGCTTTTCATATCAGCTGCTCCTCTTCCATATAGCATTCCATCTCTAACTTCTGGATTAAATGGACCAAATGCCCAATCTTTTAACTGACCCGGTGGTACAACATCAACATGCCCAGCAAAGCACAAATTTGGTACTCCGTTTATATATTTCGCATAAAGATTTTTAACTTTATCACCAAATTCTAAAATCTCACAGTCAAAGCCACCTTTCTTGAAGATTGTTGCTATATGCTCTATTGCTCCGCCGTCCCTTGGTGTTATACTCTCAAAAGAGATCAATTTCTTAGTTAGCTCTACAGGGTCAATCTTCATGTCAATCTTAAAATACTTATATTGCTATATTGTAAACACTCTATGCACTATTTAAAACAAATATTACATCAAGCCAAACAAACTTTTCTAAGGGAAGTAGTAACAGATTACCACCTTGCTGATGATATCTATAAAATATGCACACGACACGGAAATGACATCTTTCTAGTTGCAGATGAAAATACAGCAAAACTTTTAAACAAAAACGTATTTAATAAAATTTCTCACTTAATTATTCCGAGCAATACCATTATGCCTCTTGCAAAACCTCATATCATTTCGGATGCTCCCTACATTTTATCATCTCAGTCCTCCGAGACTGGGATCCAGGAAAAAAAATCAGCGTCACGCGCTGGAATGACATCAACCATGGGTACTAATCTTTCACTTGCCTCTTTTGAAACCGTAAATCTAGTTAGAAACAAAGCAAAAGACAGTGACTTAATAGTTGCATTTGGTAGCGGCACCGTTAACGACATCTGCAAATATGCAAGCTACCTCGAGAAAAAAGATTATATATCGTTCCCAACAGCCGCTTCCATGAATGGATATACATCCGCAAATGCTTCAATATTAGTAAATGGATACAAAAAATCGTTCAAAGCACATCTTCCAAGAGCGATATATATAGATATAGACATACTTACCAATGCACCACTGCGCCTCACATTAAGCGGATTTGCAGATTTCATTTGCCGTTCGACAGTTCAGGCTGACTGGCTACTATCTCATTTGTTGCTTGGCACAGAATACAATGAATTACCTTTTACACTTGTTCGCGATTTGGAGCAAATTTTGCTAAGAGAGTATACGGCGCTTACTAAAAGAAGTAGAAAAGAGGTCCTATTACTTATGGAAGTTCTACTAATTTCAGGACTTGGAATGGTAATATCAAAGGGCAGCTATTCTGCAAGCCAAGGAGAGCATATGATAACTCACGCAATGGAAATGGTAACAAGAGATCATTCCTCACTACATGGCGAAAAAATTGCTGTTACGACGATTACCATGGCTAATTTGCAGGAAAAGATATTATCAATACAAAACCCGATTATCAACCCGACCACTTTAGATGTAAAACATATAACTCAGTGCTTTGATAATATCGAATTTGTAAGAACTTTTGAACAGAAGCAAATTATGCAGCAAAAAATCCAAGAGATTATTTGTAAAGAATGGACTAATATTTCCAATTTAATTAAGCAAAATTTACTACCTGCAAAATACCTGCAAAAAGTATTTGAAGATCTATCAATTCCGCACTTACCAGAGCACCTCAGTTGGAATAAAGAACAATATTGTAAAGTGGTCGATCTTGCGTTTGCAACAAGAGATAGATTCACCTTTCTTGACCTAGCTAATTGCATAGAAGAAAGTTAGGTTTTGTAGTGAAATTCTGTCATTTAAAGAGATCATAGGCCAAAAGCTAAACCCTTTTCACAATCTCTTATCTATTGTCCTCTAAACTGTACACCTAAGTGGATATACAACTTAACCATTCCAAGTAGCTGACACTGGGTCGCACTACTTCACCAATAGCACTATCTTGCTAAACATAGTTTAGTTCGAGTGGCTGAGGAGGGACTTGAACCCCCGACCAAGAGATTATGATCCTCCTGCTCTACCAACTGAGCTACTCAGCCTAATTGAAAACCTTGCTATATATGTGACCTACATGCTTTGTATAATATTTCAAATCAAACAAAGATTCAAGTTTTTCTGAGTTAATAACCTTAAGTAAAGGTTTATCTTGTTTCAATTCGGCCAGAAAATCACTGTTGTTTTGTTTCACTTTCATTGCATTGCTCTGAACAATTTTATACGCTTCTTCCCTCGCCAAACCACTATTTACTAACTCAAGCAATACACGCTGTGAGAAAACTAAACCTTTTGAAGAATTTAAGTTCTTTTCAATGTTTTCCTTATTGATTACCAATTTATCTATCAAATCTGTTAATCGCACTAAAGCAAAATCCATTGTTATACAAGCATCAGGAGCAATGCATCTTTCCACAGACGAGTGTGATATATCACGTTCGTGCCACAATGCAACATTTTCTAACGCAGGAAAAACATAACTGCGTATTAAACGTGAGAGTCCAGTCAGATTTTCACTTAAAATAGGATTGCATTTGTGTGGCATAGCAGAGCTTCCCTTTTGCCCAATGGAAAAATGCTCAGAAATTTCGCCGATTTCAGTTCTTTGCAAATGACGAATTTCAATTGCAATATTTTCTATTGAGCTTGCAATCACTCCCAAAACCGAAAAGAACATGGCATGTCTATCACGAGGAATGACTTGAGATGATATGGTTTCAGGTATGAGTCCCATTTCTTTCGCTACATACTCTTCAACAAACGGATCAACATTTGCAAAATTACCTACTGCACCTGATATTTTACAAATTGAGATCTCTTTTTGCGTGCTAATTAATCTCTGATAATTGCGTTTAAATTCAGCATAAAATCTAGCAAATTTTAATCCAAGAGTTGTTGGTTCTGCATGCATTCCATGACTGCGCCCAACACAAACAATATCTTTATAGTCCTCAGCTTTTTTTTTTAATACTGCAAGTAAATTTTCTAGATTCCCGAGTAAAATATCACATGACTCTTTCAACTGCACCGCAAGGCATGTATCCAAAACATCAGAACTTGTCATTCCATAGTGGAGATAACGAACATCAATTCCCGCTTCTTCAGCAACATATGTTAAAAAAGCTATAACATCATGTTTTACAATGGATTCAATTTCGTTGATACGTTCAATATCAAATTCAATAGCACCAGAGAGCTTCTGAGCAACACTATTTGGAATCACTCCTAACTCTGCTTGAGCTTCACACGCTAGTTTTTCTATTTTAAGCCATATATTAAATTTATTATTTTCCTCCCAAATGGAAGACATTTCTTTTTGGCTATAGCGCGGGATCATTAAATGACCCCCGTCTTATCTTTGAACATGCTAGATCCCAGTGTCACGCACTGGGATGACAGAAAAAAAAGGCACTGGAATGACAGGAATAGTTGATATATTTTATTCACTGCTTATTTGTTATTTGCATCTTCTTGCTCCACTTCTTCACCTTCTTGTTGCTCAGACTTCTGATTTTGCAATTTTACTTGCCTTAGCTCATTTGCATCTGTTTCGGATTTCACGACGTATATAGTAATTGGTACTACTACTTCACTATGTAATTCTACGTTTACTTGGTATTCACCCAAGTTTTTGATGCTTATTCCACCAAAAGATAAACTACGGTGATCTATCGCATGTCCTTCTTGTAGTAAAACCTTCGCAATTTCACGTGTTGTTACAGAACCAAAAATTTTACCATCCTCTGAAGCTTGCTTTATCAATACCACAAACTTATCATGTAGTGACAATGCAAGCTCTTTTGCTACATTTAATCTTTTTGTATTCTCTTCCTCCAGCAATAAACGTTGTTCTTCTAGTTTTGCTAAATTCTCCTTGGTAGCCTTCACCGCTTTTCTTTGTGGAAAAAGAAAATTACGTGCATAACCTGGTTTAACTTTGACAACTTCACCAAGCTTACCTAAAGTCCTTATATTTTGCTTTAAAATTATCAACATAAATTACCTAAACTTTTTTAGTACAGTAAGGAACAAGAGCTAAAAAACGTGCCCTTATGATCGCTAAGCGTAACTTCCTTTGTTTTTTTGCACATACGCCTGTTAATCTTCTAGGTAATATCCTACCATAGTCAGAGGTAAACTTGGATAATAAATCTGTATTCTTATAATCTATGTCTTCATCTTTAGACGTAGCAAGAGGGCAAACTTTAGAACGCCTAAAGCCAGTCCTATTATTTACAGATACGTAAGAATTATTAAAACTATTTCGTCTTTTCATCATTATGCGCTTTGCTCCTCAATTTGTTTATTCATCATATAAGATTTACCTTCAAAAAATTTATCAACCTGCACAGACAAGTGGCGAATAATGTTCTCATTAAGTTTCATTCTACGCACAAATTCATCCAGAATGCTTGCAGTAGAACTTATGCACATTATACAATAATGACCGCTCTTCATCTTATTTATTGGATATGCAAAATCCAAAAGACCCCAATGTTCATACTTGATTAATCCCGATGCTTCAATGTTTTCCAAAAGCATCTCCAATGCTTTGCTCGATTGAGTTGGACCGTTTATTCTAAAATCTTTCAAAATATCTTGAAAAATCTTTATTAGATGTTCTGAAATATTTCTCTTCAAAGCATTTACTGCATTATGGATAAACGCACTTTTAGTAATTTGCTCACTGCCTCCTAGAAATTTTATAAAATCTTGCGTTATTCCTAAATCTTTTAGGTCATCTTTCAACTCTTTATCGATTTTTGACTTCACTTCTTTCAAATTTGAAAGATCTTCTTCCAATTCAACCCATAAAATTTTTGTAAGATCTTCCAAGAAATCAGAGTAAGCAACTAGACCTTCTTTAATGTTTTCAGCACGCGTTTCTAACTCTTGTTTTGTAAGCGTACTATTTTGCCTTTCCATAAGACTCTTGATCTTCTGGAAAATAACATCTGCTTTAATATTTTTCAATGAAACAGCTAGCTCTTGTACCATCTCCTCTACTTCTTGCTGTAACAATCCTTGTTGTGCTATAAAAGTAAATTCATAAAGATTCACTATATCTTCCTTTAATACCGATTAAATATTTCATTATATAAAGCTTTTTTATATAAGCAAGTTATTTGTATTAATTTCTACGCCTTTAATCCAGCTTAAGTTAGATATTTCATAAATAACTTGAGGAGCAATTGAGTATGCACCTGGTAATAAGATGCTCACTTTATGTTTTTCAAGAAGAAGTTTTAGCATTATTTTGGTTCTGCCTTCATCTTTCAATATTGTGTTTAATTCCATAGCGGCTTTTTGCGAATCCGTGCACTCAGTGGTGAGAACTAATTCCTTTATTGTAGAAGCGATTCTTTTTGTAAACTCAGATATATCCTTGCCTGCTAATCTTGTTGTATTTTCCGAAGCTTCAAGATCAATTATCACAAATGTTCCTGGTGAAAATAAATCTCTTTTTTCTTCTATTATTTCATTATTATAAAATGCTATTTCAGAAACGTTATGGGGATCAGAAAGTGTGAGTATAACAAACCTTCCACGCTCTGAGGTTCTCATACGTGCATTTAATATTACCCCAGCAGTTTTTGCTGTTCTATTTTCTCCGATAAACCCAATATTTAACTTTTCCAGAAGAATTCCAAATTTTTCAAGTGGATGATTAGTTAAATAAAATCCTAGTGAAAATAACTCATGCTCTAATTTTTCCTCTTCATCAAAATCTTCCACATTCTCAAATTTCGGTTTGAGGACATCAAGACTACCAAACAAAGCAGCTTGACTTGATTCCCTATCCTGTTTGTTTTTATTTGCAAAGTAAATCAGCATGTCCATTGACTCATATAGCTGCTTTCTGTTCTTATGCACGCTATCGAATGCCCCGGATTTAATTAGGCTTTCTAGCGCTCTCTTATTTATTATATGACCTGAATTTTGAATGAATTCCCATATGTCCTTATAAGCGCTTGAACGTGTGTTCACTATTCCTTCTGCTATAGAAAAACCAACATTCCTCAAGGCAGCAATACCATAACGTATGCACTCACCCTCTATTGAGAATTCAGCTTGAGACTTGTTTATATCAGGTGGAAGAACGGTAACGCCACTGAACTTTGCTGCATGATAAAATAAATTCAGTTTATCTCTATCATCAATATTTAGATTCATTAGTGCTGTAAAAAATTCTAATGGATAATTAGCTTTAAGGTAAGCCGTTTGATAAGATATAACCGCATATGCAGCTGCGTGAGATTTATTAAATCCATAACCAGCAAATTTTGCAACAAGGTCAAAGATATAACTTGCCCTGTCATAATCAACGCCATTCTTCGTTGCCCCTTGGATGAAAAGTGCACGTTGTTTATCCATCTCTTCCTTAATTTTCTTACCCATGGCGCGTCTCAGCAAATCTGCTTCTGCAAGACTATATCCAGAAAGAATACGGGCTATTTCCATTACCTGCTCCTGGTAGATTATTACCCCAAATGTTTCTTTTAACACTCCTTCGAGTAACGGATGAATATAATCTGGCTTTTCAAGGCCATGCTTTCTTGCAATATAAGTTGGAATGTTATCCATAGGTCCTGGACGATAAAGGGAAATTAAAGCGATAATATCTTCAATGCAATCTGGCTTTAATTTGATTAAAGCTTCTCTCATTCCCGAACTTTCAAGCTGGAACACTCCAATTGAATCACCGCTAGAGAGCATCTCATAGGTTTTTTGATCATTCAAAGGAACTGAAGAAATATCGATCTTTTTTTCATCACGATTAATTAAACGACATACATGATCTATCAGTGTTAAGGTGCCAAGGCCAAGAAAATCAAATTTTATTAACCCAGCTTTCTCCACATATTTCATGCTGTATTGAGTGATTGGCAGAGCCGAATTTGGATCATAATAGATGGGAACAAAATTTTCTAATTTTTGATCACATATTACAATTCCAGCAGCATGAGTTGAAACGTGACGATATATTCCTTCGAGCTTTAGTGATATATCAAGAAGCTTTGCAATTACCTCATCACTATCTCGTTCTTTCTGCAGGTTTTGATCAAGCTCTATCGCTTGCGATAAAGTTACAGGATTTACTGGATTAAATGGAACCATTTTAGATATTTTATCCACTTGAGAGTAAGGCATTTGCAATACTCTACCAACATCACGCAATACTGCCCTTGCTTGCAATTTTCCAAAAGTGATTATTTGAGCAACATAACCGTACTTTTTCTGAACATAATCAATAACCAGGTCCCTTTTCTCTTGGCAGAAATCGATATCAAAGTCAGGCATCGATACACGATCCGGATTCAAAAATCTTTCAAATATTAGGCCAAACTTTATTGGGTCAAGGTCTGTAATCTGTAAGCCCCAAGCAACAATTGATCCAGCTCCTGAACCTCTTCCCGGCCCAACTGGAATGCCATTTGCTTTGCTCCAACGAATGAAATCAGAAACTATCAAAAAGTAGCCAGCGTAGTTCATCGAAGTTATTACGCTTAGTTCGTAATTCAGCCGATCGTAGTATTGTTTAAGGTCTATATCTGTCTCATTCGCAATGCGGAATTCTAATCCTGCAACTGCCTGCTCCCTCAGTTCTTCATTCTCAGTTTTATTTTCTCGACAAGGAAATTTAGGCAAGATAGGCTGCCTGCTTCTTGGCATGTAAGAGCACCGCTTAGCTATCACTAAAGTGTTATGAATTGCTTCGGGAATGTCGCTGAACAGTTCCTCCATTTCTGCCACAGATTTGAAGTAATGCTCAGTAGTTAACTTCTTTCTGTTATTCTCCAGGGCATAACTCCCCTCCGATATGCACGTTAATATATCATAAGCCTCATAGTCAGACCTATTTGGAAAAAACACATCATTTGTTGCAACTAGTGGTATATTGCGCTGATAAGCAAAGTCTATCAAAGCTTCTTCAAGCTCTAGCTCCTTGCTCAGCCCATGACGCTGCAATTCAACATATAAATGACCATCGAATGCTGAAAGCAGTTTTTCAACCGTTTCTTTATCCTGCCCCAACAATAGTTGAGCCAAACATCCACCGGTTAAAGTGATCAGACCCGTACTTGAACTCAATAGCTCATCAAAATCAACGTAGGGAATATCGCTGTTATTCTTGCGCTTTTTAAAAGACTCACTCACCAAAGTGACTAAATTAGTATACCCTTGCTCATTTTTTGCAAGCAATAATATAGGTAAATTTTGTTCTGAATGTTTAACTATAATATTGCATCCTATTATTAGCTGTATTCCCCTACTTGCTGCATATTCTGAAAATTCGAGCGAGCCAAACAAGTTGCCTGAATCAGTAATTGCAACCGCTGGCATTTTGTTCTGCAAACAAAAGCTAATCAGCTCCTCAATTTTAACCGAGCTTTCAAGCAGCGAATAAACACTATGAACACGTAAGTGTATGAACATAAAAAACTTTAGATCAACAAAAAAGGATAACATTAATTTACTCATAGAACATAATTTTCATGAGAACAAAAGCCTATAAGATTTCTCAAATCTAAGGTTAAGATACAAAAAACTTACTTGACAAGCCTCACCAGCCCCCTTATCATGGTAGTGAAGGTATTCAGTTATCTTCATCTGTGCAGATTAAACAGCAAGAAAACAACGTAGTTGGCGTCTTATTTTTAATTTTTT
>NZ_JAPQLL010000064.1:49250-51455 GCF_028981865.1 Wolbachia endosymbiont of Drosophila nikananu
AGTTGCACTTAAAAGCAGCTAAATTGCGGTGTTTAAGACTTAAAAAACGCCAATACTGAAAATAGACAATGACTAGGGCTTCTTTTGCCTTTTTTTTTATTTGGTAAATTTCTTAACGTTTGTAGCTAAAGGAGCACTGGGATGACATCATAGGGGCGCTGCCGTCACAGGGTGAACCAGCGTCATACATACATCCCTTTGGTGACAATGTTTGTTGATGCAAAGTTATACCTTGAAAAATTTAAGTTTTAGTGCTATTAAATAGTTGTAAATTTTGTCTCTGTGGTAGCTTTATGAATGTTGAAAATAAGAAAATACATGATACTAAAATAAAATTACCAATATTTCTTGATTATCAATCTACTACTAAAGTGGATCCCCGTGTTTTGGAGGTAATGATACCTTATTTTGGTGAATTCAGTAATGCACACTCTCGCAGCCATTCATTTGGTTGGACTGCTGAAGAAGCAGTGGAAAAAGCAAGGAAACACATCGCTGATCTGGTGAACGCAGATAGCAAAGAAATTATCTTTACCTCAGGTGCAACTGAGTCAAATAATACAGCAATCAAGGGCGTTGCTCACTTTTACAAAAATAAAGGAAATCATATAATAACTGTCTGCACGGAGCATAAGTGTGTTCTGGATTCTTGTCGGCATCTGGAAAATGAAGGCTTTAAAGTTACATATTTGCCTGTTAAGCAAAACGGAATTATAGATTTATTAAAGCTTGAGGAAGCAATTACTGATAAAACAATCCTGGTTTCAGTGATGATGGTAAATAATGAAATCGGAGTAATTCAGCCTATAAAGGAGATTGGTAAAATATGCAGAAAGCATAATATATTTTTCCATACAGATGCAGCTCAAAGCTTTGGAAAAGTTCCAATTGATGTTAATGAGATGTGCATTGATCTTATGAGTCTCTCTAGCCACAAAATCTATGGACCTATGGGAATAGGCGCATTATATGTCCGTAGAAAGAATCCTCGTGTTAGGCTGATACCATTGATTAGTGGTGGTGGACAAGAAAGAGGTATGCGTTCTGGAACAATTCCAACACCTCTTGCAGTTGGTTTTGGTGAAGCGGCACGTATTGCTAAAGAAGAAATGGGAACAGAAGCAAGCAAATTGGAAGGACTGAGAGATATTTTGTACAATAAGATAAAAGAAGCATTTCCTGATATTGTTTTAAATGGTGATTATGAAAATAGAATTCCTGGCAACCTAAACTTGAGCTTTCCCTATGTTGAGGGTGAGTCTCTTATCATGGCAATCAAGGATTTAGCAGTAAGTTCTGGTTCTGCGTGCACGTCTGCGTCTCTTGAGCCTTCTTATGTCATACGGTCGCTAAATAATGGCCATGACCTTGAGCATTCATCAATTAGATTTGGCCTAGGCCGATTTACAACTAAAGAAGAAGTTTTGTACGCAGCAGATCTTGTTGCTAAAAATATTGGCCGACTGAGAGAAATGAGCCCACTTTGGGAGATGGTACAAGAAGGAGTAGATTTGAACACCGTGAAATGGGACTCTCATTAAATGTATCCATTCAGCCAGTCCAACTGCAAATGCACTTTGAAATTACTCTGTAACCATTCACACTTAATTCTGCAATTCTTTGATCTCACTCCACAACTGTACGAACATTCGTTTTTGAAGACAGCAAATGGTGTCATTCCAGTGTCTGGGCACTGCCCACTGGTGGCCCAAACTACAACGTTCGTACAGTTGTTAGCGCCGCGGCGGTATGACGGTTAAGTACGTGTTAGCGGCTAAGAGATACCGCGAATGAATCGCGGTATGACGGTCTGCGGTGGAATGACGGTTAAGCAATTCGTCATCCCGCTACATGTTAGCGGGATCTCTTGTTAGTGGATGAGATACCGCGAATAAATCGTGGTATGACGGTTAAGTATCCCGCTACGTGTGACCTTACCCAGAAAAAGTAGAGAGGAAGTTAAGACGTTTTTGTCATGAAAATGATGCATCAAATTGTTCAGGGATGCAATAGTTAATAGTAGAATGACGTCGTTGTTTATTATAAAAAATTTCAATGTATTCAAATATGGCAGTTCTAGATTGTTGAGCAGAGTGTTGTGAAGGATCAATAAGTAGCTCTCTTTTGAGTGAGCTGAAAAAGCTTTCTGCAGGTGAGTTATCATAACAACAACCCTTATGACTCATGCTAGAGATAATATTTTTT
>NZ_JAPQLL010000065.1:0-9212 GCF_028981865.1 Wolbachia endosymbiont of Drosophila nikananu
TTTAAGAAATTTACTAAGCAGAAAAAAAGGCAAAAGAAATCCCGTGTTAGCTAGTTGTCACTCTCTAATCCTGCAAATTGGCGTACTATACTGTCTTAAACGACTTATAAGCGCGTTTCAGCTTGTGTAGGTAAGAACCTAGAAATATTGTGAAGACATAAGGTGCACATAGTGCAAAAAATTAAAAATAAGACGCCAACTACGTTGTTTTCTTGCTGTTTAATCTGCACAGATGAAGATAACTGAATACCTTCAGTTTCATGATAAGGGGGCTGGTGGAGCTTGTCAAGCAAGTTTTATGGCCTAGCGTCACACGCTGGAATGACACCAGATCTCACATTCATTCTACTACAACGCAGAAAATTCGTACAATTGTGCATGATGTAGGGTTTCTAGCTACATTTTTCTATTAAACTCACCTTTCCTCTATGTAACAGATTTCGTATTAAATTTTAAATTTAATGCGCCTAGATATACAAGCATTCCTAGCAAAACCATAGGTATGGAAAGCAACTGTCCCATAGTTAAATCAAGCCACAAATAGCCAATTTGATAGTCTGGTTCGCGAAAAAACTCAACGAAAAAACGTACTATTCCATACCACATAACTGCAATACCAGTTAACGCACCGTGATACAGTCTTATTCTAGTCAAGAAAAACAGTGAATTTGCAACTGCAAAAAGTAGCAGGCCTTCAAAAAGTGCCTCATAAAGCTGGCTTGGATGACGCAGCAAATTATCACCACTTTCTGGAAATACCATACCCCATGGCATAGTTGTAACTCTGCCAAATAACTCTCCGTTTATAAAATTGCCTATGCGACCTAAAAATAAACCTATGGGAACTCCGCAAGAAACTAGGTCCAGTGCATAAAATATAGGAATGTTATGTCTTTTACACGAAATTATTACTGCAAGCAAAACTCCTATAGCACCACCATGAAATGACATTCCCCCTTCCCAGGTCTTCAATATCTCAATAGGGTTGCTTATATAAAGAACTGGATCATATATCAATACGTAGCCAAGTCTACCTCCAAGGATAATGCCTACAATAGTGGCTGTTAATAGCGAATCGTAAAAATTCTTAGTAAATATTTTTTGGTCGTCTAGCTTGTGTAAATACCAATATGCAAACACTATACCCAAAACGTAAGCTAAGGAATACCAATATATAGAAACAGGCCCGATACTGAAAATTACTGGATTTAAAGACATATTTTGCTATAAATTATTCTTAGACAATCTACTTTTTTCACGATCCCACTCTCTCTGTTTTATGGTTGCTCTCTTATCGTAGAGTTTTTTTCCTTTTACAATGGCAATTTTAGTTTTTGCAAATCCTTTATCATTAAAATAGATCGAAAGCGGCACAACAGTTATCCCAGCGGTCTTGATTTGACCAATTAGTTTATTTACCTCCTTTTTATGCAAAAGTAATTTACGCTTCCTTTTCGGCTTATGATTTTTTTTGTTCGCAGCTTTATATTCTGCAATATGCATATTATGCAGCCATATTTCACTATTTTTTTCGATAACGTAAGCGTCGGAAATATTCACTTTTCTTTCTCTTAGCGATTTAACTTCACTGCTTAATAAGACCATACCCGCTTCAAATTCTTCTAAGATGAAATATTCAAATCTTGCTTTTCTATTTTCTGCAATAATTTCCATATCTAAAGATCTTTAAGCTTCAATATATTACAGAGTTTTTAACTTAATTCATAATATATCTTTCCTTAAAAAATCATTTAAGTTATACTGCAAACCATGAACCTTAGGCAAAAAATCAAGTTTTTTTCTCTATCATTTTTAATTTTATTTTCTCTATGGACTGTATTGTCTGGTTGTTTTGAGCCATTTTTTATTTTTTGTGGAGTGTTTTCCTCTATATTCACATTATTTATCTTTAGAAGGTTGATAAACGCTGAAAGAGCTCTTAGCCAGATTTTAAATGGTACGAGTAGACTGTCGTTTTATAAGTTAGTAAGTTATATACCATGGTTAATGTACCAAATCATTTTATCAAGTGTTTATGTAACAAAAAAGGTGCTACGACTCAAATCTAAGCTTGAGCCAATCATTATCCTAAGAAAATGCAAAGGGCATAATGATGAAAGCATTGCGTTATTTGCCAATTCGGTTACAATCACTCCTGGAACTTTAACTATCAATGTTGAAAGTAAGCAGAAAACATATTTCTCTACCATGTATCTGATAGATAAAGATCTTGAAAGCGGCATTTCTGAAATAGAAAATAAAATCTTAAAAATACTACGTTCAGTTAAGTAATTGCTTTAAATAAGTTAACAGCATCCTTATATTCCCTTACAAGACTTTCAAGCATCTCTTTTGGAAGGCTATTGTTAACAATAGAACATAAATAATTATATAAATCTTCTAACCTTAGTATGTTATTTCTCTTCTTGCTGTTGAATTTATACGGAAAAATACCTTCCATAACTTCAATAGTAGTAGCCTTGTTTAAAAATACATTTTCACTTGTCACGCTTATTCTTGCTAAAACAGTGTTAATTTCAGGTTCGTCATTTGTATAAAAATCTGATAGCTTAGTTATTCTAATAACGTATAAAGTTACTATTTTTGATAAGCAATTATCAGCATATTCACAATTTTTTATTACCTCCCACTGAGTAACCTGAGATTTACCTATTTTTGCATTGTTCGGTAATTTACTCATTCAACTTTCTCCGTTTAATCCAGTAGATAGATTATACTAATACTTTGTTAAATAAATGATAACGCAATCATAAAAATATATATTCATAATGACATGTTATATAAAATAGTACGATATCCAAACATTAAAGTTGATTTAGGCTAGCTACGCTCTGAAATAGCTTTACTTTTTGAGTTATTTTGTTAACATTCACCAAATCAATTGCACAAAATGAAAAAGGTGAAACTTGGGATACTAATTTCAGGCAGGGGATCAAATATGCAGGCCTTGATAGAGGCATGTCAAAATCGTAATTTTCCTGCAGAAGTTGTGTGCGCTATCACAAATAATAGCGAAGCTGCTGGCCTAAAAATAGCAGAACAAGCAGGAGTGCCAGCGTTTATTGTTAGAGATAAACCACTTGATGCTGATAAAATTCACGAAATATTTGTTCAACATAAGGTTGATTTAATTTGCCTTGCAGGGTTTATGAGAATCCTGCAAGCTAATTTTCTCAGTAAATGGAATAACAAGGTAATAAATATTCATCCCTCTCTACTTCCGTCCTTTAAGGGCCTAAATGCTCAAGAGCAAGCTCTAAAAGCAGGAGTAAAAATCGCAGGCTGTACTGTACATTACGTCACTCCTGAAATTGATGCTGGAGCCATAATTGCTCAAGTTGCTGTGCCAGTGTTACCAGCTGATGATATTCAAAGCCTCTCAGAACGCATTCTAGCTAAGGAGCATAAGTGTTATGTAGAAGCAGTAAGATCAATAGCAGAAAATATTAATTATTGACCTTAAGTGTTTTTTCCAACTTCAACAAAAAATAAATTTTCGGGTTCCAGTAAAGAGCTTGCCAGTTCGTTTACTTTCTCTAATTTAACGTCATTAATATAGCTCACAAAATCATTTATATGGTTAATATCGCGGTTGTTTGTCTGAATATTATTTAGTTTTGCAACTATGTTGTTATTATTAAACATAGAGAAAACATAGGAATTTACCATACTAATTTTTGTATCCCGAAACAACTGCTCATCAATTCCTTCCTTTTTTATCCTGCTAAATGTATCTTTTACCGCTGATATTGATTGACTGGCAGTAGAACTATCAGTACTAAGACTTCCAATCATAATGTTCCCATGTTTATTGAGAATAATACTCGCATAAACACCATAAGTAATGCCTGAGTTTTGCCTCAGTTCTTTCATTAATATTGAATTCAGCCCCATGCTGCCAAGCGCATTAATCAAGACTTGAGCATTATAGTAGTCTGGATCTTCATAAGCTATGCCTTTTTGAGCAAAAAGTATCACACTTTGTGGTATATCCATAAAAATGTTTTTATTCTCTGCAGGACCAAAATCATTTTTCACAGGTATTTTTCTAACTTTTGATCTTTTTGACGGCAATTTAGATAAATATTTATCTAATAATGTAATAATTTCTTCTTTTTTTGCACAACCAGCAACACTGATAACTATGTTATCTTTAGTAAAATTACGTTTTATGTACGTTAGAACATCATCTCTGGTAATGCTCATTATAGTGTCAACAGTACCATATTTGCTTCTTGAGTAGGGGTGCTTTTTAAACAATAACGTATTCAATTCTTCTCCGGCAACAAAAAAAGGATTTTTTTCAAGATTATTAAAATCAACTTTGGCTTTCTCGAAAACTCTATTCAACCCTTCAGAGTCAACTTTAGGACGTATTATAGCGTCGCTTAGTAACGAAATTGCATCCTCTAGATTCTCAGACAAAGTATTTAATGAAACCCTAAATGCTTCTAAACCAGCAATAAAATTTAAACTAATCCCTTTATCTTCAAGCTTTTTCGCAAAATCTCTGGCATCATTTTTTCCTGCCCCTTCTTGAATTATAAGAGAAGTAAACCAACCTAGTCCCTGTTTTTCCGAATTTTCATACACATAACCTGCATCTTTGAATGAGATATTTATCGAAACTTTTGGTAAGTCATAGCTTTCAACAAATAGAAACTTAAATCCTTTACGGGTAGTGACCTCCTCTATATTTAAGTTACCACTTGCTTGTAAATTAAAGCTTAGACAGAAAAAAAGTAGAAATACAAGTTTACTTATCTTCATTATTACCTCCTTTTGGTAGCAAACGACCGACTAATTTATTAGCAGAAAAAATAGCACGGATTTTATTATTTACATCCTTTAGATTGACATTATTGATTTTGCTATATGAAATATCTATTTCATCAAGTGGAATACCAAGCGCTAAGTGTGAGCCATAAAAAAATGCTATACTATTTAAACTGGATAAATTATCAAACTGTGCTGCCTTGTACCTATACTTCGAGTTTTGCAATTCCTCGCTTGTTATTCCTGTGGACATAAAATTATTAATAGAATTTTCTAATTCTCTTTCAACAGCACCTAAATTAACCCCACTTTTTGGAATGACCTGAATATCAATATAGCCATCACTAAAAGTTAAACTATTGTAATAAGCAGATACTGATACTGCCACATCTTTATCTAAAACCAAATCTTTATACAGTTTGCTGGATTTGCCGCCACCTAAAATGTCAACCGCTAAATGAGCAGCAGAGGTTTCACTTGTGTGCTTAAATAAAGAAACACGATAACGAAAATATAAAACTGGTTCTTTTACTTCAGTGCTCTCTAAAATCACCGATAAACCTGCATTATGCACTGGATCCTGATTTGGGTAATGTCTCATTACAGGCTTAGCTTTAATTTCGCCATATTTTTCTTCTGCTAATTTCACTACTTCATCAAGTTCCACATCACCCACAATCAGTAATATTGCATTGCCGGGGTGATAATAGTTATCATGAAACCTCGTTATGTCATCCTGATTGTAAGTTGTGATATCGCTCTCCCAGCCAATAACAGACCTGCCATAGCCAGTACGGTAAAATGCACTATCCATTTCTTCCCATAACAAAGCGTGAGGATGATTATCAAATCTCATCTTCCTCTCTTCCAGTACAATGTTTTTTTCTCTTTCTATTTTATCTTGAGTAACATTAAAATTGCCCATTCTGTCTGCTTCAACTTCCATTGCCAGTGGTAAGTCATTTTTAAGGACTAATTCGTAGTAACAGGTATATTCCTTAGTAGTAAACGCATTAAACTGGGCCCCAATGCTACTCATAGTGGCTTCTATATCTGTGAACTTCCCTGTAGTTTCAAACATTAAATGTTCAAAGTAGTGAGCCAATCCTGCTTTGCCAATTGGATCATCCATTCCCCCAACTTTGTATATTACTGCATGTAAAACGGCTGGAATCCGGTGATTATGAACAACATAGACATCTAGTCCGTTACTGAGTTTAGCATGTTTTATGTCGTGCTCTATGCTCAAAGCCTTCAAAGAAATTGGGTAAGTAAAAAAGAGTGCAGGTAGTATAAGAAAACTAAAAAACTTATGAAGCATTATTTCGACCTAATATAAAAACAATTATTT
This sequence comes from Wolbachia endosymbiont of Drosophila nikananu, assembly GCF_028981865.1. Lineage (NCBI taxonomy): Bacteria > Pseudomonadati > Pseudomonadota > Alphaproteobacteria > Rickettsiales > Anaplasmataceae > Wolbachia > Wolbachia endosymbiont of Drosophila nikananu. Next base: position 6,149 of record NZ_JAPQLL010000065.1, read on the forward strand.
TATTCCTCATTTTGTTTAGAAATAAACATATCGTATATATACCACTTATATAACAATGTGAACATTCCACAAACTATAGATAAATCCGCTAAATTAAAAGCTGGCCAATACCAATCATCAATATGAAAATATATGAAATCATACACAGCTCCCCAATAAATCCTATCAACTACGTTTCCGATTGCTCCACCAATCATCAGAGAAAAACCAAGGTAAGTTAACTGATCATCAGACTTGTATATCAAGCATGCAAGTATACCAATTATTAGTATTGAAAATGCTGAAAAAAAGAAACCGCCATGCGGTAAAGCGCTACACATTCCAAAACTAATGCCTGAATTCCAAACTTCAACTAGCTTTATAAAGCTAGCGATCTCAATTGATTCTCCCTCATCAATCAATGAGTTTATGTACAATTTGCTCGTTTGGTCAATCAATACTATAATTAATATAACAATTAAGCATAACTTTTTCATAAATTTGCCTTTAACCTATAAACTTTAAGTATATCATAATTTATCTGTTTTGTTAACTCCTCAATACTATGGAATTTTTTTTCTGACCTTATGAATTTTAAAAGTTGTATATTAACTTTATGATTATATACGTCTTCATCAAAATCGAATATGTGCATTTCTATTATAGGCTTTTTCAGATCCTTAAATGTAGGTCTCATACCAATATTGACTACTCCATATAACCAATTTGGGTTATTATAAGAAAACATCACTTTAGCGTAATATGTACCAAATTTTGGTTTTATCATGCAATCTTCTATAGGAATATTTATGGTTGGGAATCCTATTTCTCTACCTCTACACGCACCCTTTGTCACAACACCAGAAACTTGATAAGGTCTACCAAGTAATTTATTAGCAATTTCTATTTCGCCCCTTTGTACATACTCTCTGATTGAAGAAGAAGAGCAAATTTTGCCGTCAATTATTAATGGCTCTAATTTAGTCAAAGAGTATCCATATGTTTCAGAATATTTCTCTAGAGTTAATATATCACCCAATCGTTTATGACCAAAAGTGCAATTTTCTCCGACAATTATGTGTTTAGCGCCATATTTATCTATTAAAATCTCACTGATAAAGTTATCGCAGCTAACCTCAGAAAAACCTCTACTAAAATTAATAATATACAAGTAATCTATACCATAGCTGCTGATTAGTTCCTTTTTTTGTTCTTGGTCTATTAACCTAAAATTGCTTCTACCAAATAAAACAGTTGATGGGTGAGGCTCAAAAGTTAAAACTGCAGAGGGTAATCCTCTTTCTTGTGCTACCTTCTTTAGAGTGGAAATTGCAAATTCATGTCCTAAATGAATGCCATCGAAATTTCCGAAGGTTAGTGCTATATTATTTTCTATCCCTTGCTCACAATTATAAATAATTTTCATACAATTTGATGTTTTTACATGTTTCTTATATATAATAACTATATTTTAGTAAGCTACGGAGATAAATTGTGAAAAATGTTGTGATATATGTAAAGAAGGGCTGTCCATACTGCATAAAGGCAAAGGATTTACTAGATAGAAAAGGTGTGGAATATGAAGAAATCGATGTGCTCAAAAACTCAGATCTATTTAACGACATAAAATCAAAGTATAACGTTAGAACAGTTCCACAGATCTTTATTAACGATAAGCACATTGGGGGGTGTGACAAATTGATGGATCTTGAAAAAGAAGAAAAGTTGGATGATATGCTAAATAATAATGACAGTTACATTGATGTCACAACCTACACAAGTAACAATGACGAATATGAAGAAGGCGTTGTACTACACGATGATTTTATGTAACTTTTTATCTTGTTTTGTCGTGTAATACGTAAATGAAAACTAGTATGCTCACTTTAAACAATTCTTAATGAATTAAAAATACAATTCATTTAGTGAGTTTTTTTAGTGGGAAAAAATGACAAAAAATATTTCAATTATTAGCAGAAACTTAATTAGTATCGAATTAGTTAACAAACAAGATTTAGAGAATTTCATCAAGATTTTTACAGTGCTTGATAAACATATAGCAGCTAAAACACTTTTTACAGAAGAAGTGAGAATAGAGTATAAACAGCACAACGGCAAAGAAGTTGTTGAATTGCTAAAAGATACAGACTTTACATATCATGAGGTTGAAAATGTATTGAACCACCTGAGTAAACATGGAATGAAGGTGCCCAGCAGTGTTATAGCACACACCCTTTTTGCTGCATACAATCACGCACTTGAATCTAAGAATGTAGCATTTTCTTTTTCTGAAGGCTCTCCACAATTTAACATCAGAGTGAGTAAGAACACCTTCATAATAACTCCTATGAGTGAAGAGAATTTGGAATTAAATTCACAAAGTAGCAGGACATTAATAGAGTCGTTACAGAGCAAAAAAAATATTTATGATTGTATAGTAGAAGAAAATACCATTAAAGTTATAGTGCATTCTGAAATACATCAAGCTATAAATTTGATTATAAAATCACTGATAAAGTCTCACCTTTTAGCAAAAGAGGAAGAAGGAAAATTCAAAGAGAAATTGAGACAACTTGCTTTTAAAGATCAAGCTTTTGTTGAGTATTCCAGTATCAAAACCATCAGTAGGTATCCACATAATCATCCTCTGAGAAAGCATGAAAGTATTACTAAGGACATAGAAAATATTTTATGTGATTTCATAACAAATGAGAATAGCGAGTTTGCTATAGAGCAGTTAAATAAGCTGAGCTCAGCAGTTTCTCCGGATACTCCAAGAATCATCACTAAAACTATAGATAAACTTGTTAAATTTCATTAAGGTATACGAGGGCCAATAGACTTCTTGTATACCTTCTGTCATCCAAGTAGCAAAGCTACTTGGTTCTTTTTTTGGTTCCAGCACTATATACATAGCTGTACAAACATTGTAGCCGCTATTCAAGTAGCCCGCAGAAACGAAAAAACTTACTTGACAAACTCCACCAGCCCCCTTATCATGATAGTGAAGGTATTCAGTTATCTTCATCTGTGCAGATTAAACAGCAAGAAAACAACGTAGTTGGCGTCTTATTTTTAATTTTTT
>NZ_JAPQLL010000065.1:9261-9475 GCF_028981865.1 Wolbachia endosymbiont of Drosophila nikananu
ATAAGCTGAAACGCGCTTATAAGTCGTTTAAGACAGTATAGTACGCCAATTTGCAGGATTAGAGAGTGACAACTAGCTAATGCGGGGTTTCTTTTGCTTTTTTTTCTGCTTAGTAAATTTCTAAAACATTTTAGCTAAGGTGAGTTGCACTTAAAAGCAGCTAAATTGCAGTGTTTAAGACTTAAAAAAACGCCAATACAGAAAATAGACAATG
>NZ_JAPQLL010000065.1:9525-38668 GCF_028981865.1 Wolbachia endosymbiont of Drosophila nikananu
TTCCAGTGCTTGGCACTGGAATCCAGCCTTTATTATGCAGCCACTTGGTTGAAATTACGTCTTCTGGATCCCAGTGTCTGAGCACTGGGATGACAAAGAAATAGGCACTGGGATGACACCATGACAACCGTCATCCCGCTACTTGTTAGCGGGATCTCTTGTTAGCGGCTGAGATACCGCGAATGAATCGCGGTATGACGGTTCACGGCGGAATGACGGTTAAGTAATTCGTCATTCCGCTATGTGTTAGCGCCGTGACGGTATGACGTAGGATTGCTGTCATCCCGCTACGTGCTAGCGGGATTTCTTGTTAGCGGCTGAGATACCGCGAATGAATCGCGGTATGACGGTTCACGGCGGAATGACGGTTAAGCAATTCGTCATCCCGCAGCGGGATCTCTTGTTAGCGCCGCGGCGGTATGACGTAGGGCTACAGGTGTCATCCCAGTGCCCAGACACTGGGATCCAGAAAACCTAACTTTAAATAAGTGGGCTGCATAATAAAGACTGGATTCCAGTGTCAAGCACTGGAATGACATCATAGGGGCACTGCCCACTTGTGGCCCAAACTACAACGTTCGTACAGTTGTGGGTAACAGGAGGTAATGCAAGGAATCTAATAGCGCAGCAACACGGAACCCCATGTGAGACCTGCACCTATTGCAATCAGCAGTACCAGATTTCCTGATTTTATTTTTGATTCTTGTATTGCATAGTCTAAAGCTAGTGGAATTGACGCTGCTGAGGTGTTTGCATGCTTATCAACGGTATTAATCACTTTCTCTATAGGGAGATCTAACTTCTTTACTACTGCTTCAATAATACGAATATTTGCTTGATGGGGAATTAGCCAGTCAATATCAGTGATTTTCAAATTATTGCATCTTAGTGTTTCCTCTACTGAGGCTGTTAACTTATCCACTGCATGTTTAAACACTTCTCTTCCATTCATGCATATTTTTCCAGAATCACCAGTAGAGGATACCCCTCCGTTCGTACATAGTACATCTACGTTGCCATCAGAGTATAAGTTTGTTGATATGATGCCACTTCTACCAATTTCTGATTTCATCACCACTGCACCAGCACCATCACCAAAGAGTACACAAGTTGACCTATCTTCCCAGTCAACAACCCTAGACATTATTTCAGCACCTATAACCAATGCATATTTAATTCTATCGTTAGATTTTATAAGCGAATCAGCAACTGTAACTGCATATATAAAACCAGAGCATACTGCTTGTACATCAAAAGCAAATGCATTTTTACATTTTAACTTACTTTGTACAATCGTTGCACAGCTAGGCAAAGTTTTATCAGACGTTGTTGTTGCAACTATAATCAAGTCAATTTCATCTACTGAAATTTTAGCTTTTTCTATAGCACTTTTTGCTGCATTTACAGCTAGATCTGACGTTAATTCTCCTTCATCTGCTATATGCCTTTGAACTATTCCTGTCCTCTGCCTTATCCATTCATCGCTCGTCTCAACTATCGATGCAATTTCGTTGTTACTCAACATTTTTCTTGGTAGGTAAGATCCAGTGCTTAATATGAAACTTTTATTCAATATGACTTACCCCATTAATTATCTTTTGATTTAAATTTTCACTAATTGCATTTACTGCAAATTTTATAGCATGAGCAAAAGAAATAGCATCAGAATTTCCATGACTTTTAATGATGATACCATTCAGCCCCAAAAACATAGCTCCACTTTTAATTTTGGGATTAAAACGCGTTAATGCTTTATTTAGTTTAGATTTTAACAATATACCAATAAGCATTTTCGCTATCCACGAGTTGAATACTTCCTGCTTTATTAGATTGATAAAAGTATTAGCGGTTGCCTCAGCTGTTTTGAGCATTACATTGCCAACAAAACCATCAGCAACAATCACATCTATATTGCCCTCTAAAAATTCACTTGCCTCTATATACCCTTTGAAATTAATGCCTGGAGCGTTTTTAAGCAACTCAAAAGCGCCGCGCACTGAGTCATTACCTTTAACTTCTTCTGTACCGATATTTAGCAAAGCAACCTCAGGATTGTCAATTTTTAGCGCTACTTTTGCAAATATACTTCCCATTAATGCAAACTGGAATAACGAATCGGCATTACAATCGACATTTGCACCAAGGTCAAGCAAAGCAAAGCTTTTTGTCTTAGTTGGACAGATAGAGACAATAGCAGGACGATAAATATTTGGTAATGTTCCTAAAATAAATCTAGAAATTGCCATCAACGCCCCGGTGTTGCCTGAAGATACCACTCCGAAAGCTTTACCTTCTTCCACTGCAACAATTGCAGCTTTCATACTTGAGTCTTTACGATGTCTCAGCGCAAAAGATGGCTTATCATTTGCAAGGACATTGTCAGAACAATGAGTAAACTCAGAATTGTTACTTACTTTTTTATATTTCAAAAGCAAAGGAGATACTTTTTCCTTATCTCCATAAATATGAAAAAGAACTTTAATGTCTGGGTCAACAAGATTATCCAAAAAAAAACCAGCACCCTGAATTACGGAAAGAGGCGCAAAATCGCCCCCCATAGCGTCAAGTGCAATCACTATGTGATTATTGACCGTAGGTAACATACCATAATAGTCATTCTGCCTGTTGCTTAATGAAAACTCGTTTTCCTTTGTAACTGCCATCGACTGCTACATTGTGAGGCAACATGAATTCCCCAGTTGCTGAACATACCACAATATTCTTGGGCTCAATAGCATGATGAGAACGATGCATATTACGCCTTGACTTTGACTTTTTTCTTTTTGGAACTGCCAAAACTTCCTCCATTCTACTACAAAATTCAATTCATTAGTAACATGTTTTTTACAAGAAGTAAACAGGGATAATAAAATAAGTAAGGTCTGTTTATATAATTTAAGTTATAAATCCTTCTTGCGAAGCTTGCAATTTATACAAACATTTGCTTTTGCAGGCAGTCCATTAAACTCTGGAGTCAATTTTACCTCAAGCACAATGGTGTCATCCGAGTAGCTTGACTACTTGAATCCAGAAAACTTAATTTCAACCAAATAATAAAGACTGGATTCCAGTGTCAAGCACTGGAATGACACCATTATAGAGTGAACCAGTGTTAAGTACTGCCTTTGTGTTTGCAGAGCTGTACGAACATTGTGATTTGAGAGCAATCTCCACTAGAGAGGATGTCATCCCAGTGCTTGACACTGGGATCCAGCTTAAGTTGGTAAGCATAAAAGTAGCCGTTTTATGTTAAAATACACCGTTTTGATGATTATGAAAAGGCTAGATTCCAGCGTCACGCGCTGGAATGACATCATTTGCTATGCAAATTGCTTTTAGAAAGATAAACGTTCGTATAGTTGTGTGCGGTATAAGGTAAAGTTACGTTAGCTATTGAACTTAAAACATATCTCAGCTATACTTTGCGATAAAGTTAATAAAAATTTTAATAAAATCAGTAACTCTAGCTAAAACGAATACAAAGTGAGCTTTTTTGATATAAATAGTGTTAGAATAATTGGTAGGTACTTTATCAATTTTTTGTTAAGGCTTGGTAGTGCATTCATATTTTTTATTCAATCTCTATACCACTGCTTTGTGCCGCCATATTATTTTAGCAACGTAGCAAGACAAATTATAGAGATAGGCTTTTTCTCTCTGCCAATTGTTGGGCTCACTGGAGTTTTCATAGGAGCGGCAATAGTTTTACAAAGCAGCTTGAGTGACTCATTAATTAACCAAGAGCAGATAATACCCAAACTTGTTACGATCACTATCATTAAAGAGTTAGGACCAGTTTTGATCAGCTTAATAATGGTAGGAAAGGTTGGATCATCAATTGCGGCAGAAATTGGTACAATGCGCATCACCGAGCAAATAGATGCCCTTACAACTTTGAACATCAACCCTTTCAAATATTTAATTGCACCAAGAGTTTTGGCATCAGTTATAGTATTCCCTATACTTACAATATGTGCAGATCTAATAGGAATATTTGGAGGGTATGTCACTGCAGTCTTCGAATTTAACCACAATCTAAATATATACATTAAATACACAGCTCAATTCTTTAATATGTACGATTTTATTGTTGGGCTAATAAAAGCAATTGCTTTTGGCGCCATAATTTCTGTCTCAAGTTGCTATTACGGTTACCATTGCAAAGAAGGTGCACGAGGAGTAGGTGTTGCTACAACATCAACTGTTGTCTTATCGTCCATACTGATCATTTTAGCAAACTACATGATTACTTTGATACATGCGTAACCCCATAATATCAATATTGAACTTAAGCTTATCTTTTGATGATAGGACAGTACTAAAAGATCTAAGTTTCGATATATTAAAAGGGGAATCATTAGTCATACTTGGCGGCTCAGGAAGCGGCAAATCTGTACTAACAAAAACAATTATCGGCTTGCTTGTTCCAGACTCAGGGTCTGTTAAAATAAATAGTAAAAGCAAAAATAAATTTGGTGTTTTATTTCAAAATTCCGCTTTATTTGACTACGTTACAGTGTGGGAAAATATATCTTTTAATTATAAAAAGCGCTTTAATATCAGCAAAAAGGAGGCAAAACAGCTAGCAATCGAGAAGTTAAATGATGTTGGACTGGAGGAAAGCATAGCAGATATGTTTCCAATAGAGCTATCAGGTGGAATGAAAAAAAGAGTAGCACTTGCAAGGGCGATTGCACACAATCCAGAAATCATCATATTAGATGAGCCAACTTCAGGATTGGACCCGATTATGTCAGATATAGTAAACGAGATAATAGTAAAATTATCTAGAGATCTTAACCCTACAATTATCACGATTACACATGATATTCATAGCGCATTTAAAATAGCTGATAAAATAGCAGTGTTATATGAAGGGGAGATCATTTCCCATGGAACTGTTCAGGAAATACAAAATACTAATAACGAATATATAAAGAAATTCATTCGTTATATAAGGTAGCAGACATTGGAATTCGGATTTTTTTCAAACTGGGTCCTATATAAGATGACAGAAATTGTTTGTATTAGCTATATTCAAAAGCCCTATTGATATTTTGCAATATTTGTGATAAAATAATAGCTTAAGGTTGAGAATAAAAATTTATGAGTGAAGCTCAGGGGCCAAATATTGCAGAATGGCAAGCGCAGCAGCAACACCAAGAAGCCGCTGGTGAGAAAAGTGGTTTTGGTCTTGGTCATAGTGACTCTGTTTCAACAGTCGTGGATGGAATGAAATGGTTGTTCAACTTTCATGAAGGGGCGATTGCTGCTTATAGTAACGTGTTTGAAGGTTTGGTAAGTGGCAGTAGTTTAGTAACACTGTTTGGAAAATCAGGTAATATGTTTGGCATAAAATTTCTTGAAAGCCTTGCAGAACATTTTTCAGGTGGAGGTGGGGAAGATATGCCATCAGAAGGAATGGATATGGCTCATGGTGATGAGGGACCTCACTCAGATGATTACCCTCATACCAATAATGAAATGGCTCATAATGCTGATGGTTTGCAAGACATGCATGATGCAGGTGATCACCATGGTCAATCTTTTTCACCTGGTCCTTCACCATCTGTTGGCGATGACCACGGACCTGAACTTGGTTAAACGCTTAAAAACTGCTGAATAGTATGCGAGAAGACCTAATAAGAAAAGTTGCTATTGTTGTGAGTTTGTCTTAGTGAAAAAGGTTTCAGTTTTAGGATCAACAGGAAGTGTTGGAAAAAAGACTGTAGATTTGCTCTCAAAGAGAAAAGAAGAATACCAAGTGGAAGCACTAAGTGCCCATTCAGACTTTGCTCTACTGGCACACCAAGCAAAACTGCTGAATGCAAAATACGTTGCTATCTCCGATGAAAGGTTTTACAAAGATTTAAGAGAAAACCTAGTTGGTACGGATGTAAAAATAGCAATTGGTGCTGAAGGTCTAGTAAATGTTGCTTCCCTACCCGTTGATCTCTCAGTTATTGCAATAGTTGGTATTGCAGGCCTTGGGCCAGTTATAGCAGTCATAGAAAGTGGCACTAAAGTCATTGCACTAGCGAACAAAGAAAGCATTGTTTGCGGTGGAAAGTTATTACTCAAAAAAGCTAAAGAAAAAAACGTACAAATAATCCCTATCGACTCTGAACACAACGCAATTTTTCAAGTTTTGCAAAATGACGACAAATGCGTAGAAAAAATCATACTTACTGCTTCTGGTGGACCATTCTTAAACTATAGTTCTGAGCAATTAAGAAATGTCATGGTAGATCAGGCGCTTAGTCACCCCACTTGGAATATGGGAAAGAAAATCTCGATTGATAGTGCAACAATGATGAATAAGGCACTAGAGATAATAGAAGCACATAACTTGTTTAATATCAGTCCGAGTAAAATTGAAGCAGTAGTGCATCCTGAGTCAATAGTACATGGAATTGTAGTCTATCAGGATGGTTTCAACTTTGCTGTGCTTGCAGAAAATGACATGGCAATTCTTATTTCATATGCTTTGTCTTGGCCAGAAAGATCAGCTTTAAATCGTAAATTAGATTTAACAAAGCAAGGAAAGTTGACCTTTCAAGAACCAGACCATAAGCGTTTTCCTGCGCTAAAGCTTAGCATGGCAGTGTTAAACTCTTCTGCTCCACAAACAAACAGTATTGTGCTCAATGCTGCAAATGAAATAGCTGTTAATGAATTTTTGAAGTCACGAATTGGCTTTTTAAAAATAGTAGAGATAGTGGAATCAACAATGGAAAGTTTTGATAGTTACACTGATATTAATTCACTATCTGATATAATAAATATTGATTGTGAAAGTCGTATTATTGCCAATAAAATCGTTGAAAGTAAAGTTGTTGCGTATAGCTAGAGTAATGTAACCGGACTTATAGTGCTGACATTAGCCAACGGAGAAACAGAGCTTTTTGATCGAGACTTTGGAAGATATCAGTAAAGCTTATGTATTAAATAGCCGCAATAAGGTAGATAAGCCTAAACGCCATCATGTCTTTAGGAGAGTTTGCTAATGAAGGTTCTTAAGTTGACGCCATTGACTGTTCTCCCTCGCCATACCGTCATGGTATCTCTAGATCCCGCTAACAAGCAGCAGGATGACGGTTGTCAGGCTAGCCTGTCATCCCAGTGGCCAGACACTGGGATCCAGAAAAGTTTGCTTGTAAGCAAGCAAACTAGCATAGAAAGTGGTTGTTAAAACACAACGTTTTCGATGAGATTATATGGAAAACTGGATTCCAGTGTCAAGCACTGGAATGACACCATTTGCTGTCTTCAAAAATGAATGTTCGTACAGCTATATCCATGATCTCCAGAATGTTGTCCCGCATTAGAATGAGAAAACGTCCCACTAGGTTCGATGTCATGATAAGAAGGAGCAGTTGGAGAGTAAGGAGGTGGTGTCATAATCTCCACAACCACGCCCTTGTCCAAGATAGCTTCTTACCGCTTCTTTAGCCTTCTCAATATTATCTGACTCTTTCCCATGTTTCATATGAAAAGCCACACCACCAGTAAAACATACAAGAGAGTTGACGCCAAGGACAGCTAAACCCCACGTTGGTAAGACTGGGTAAAACACGCAAGCTATCAAAGCTGCTAAAGAAATAGCGCCAACCGCAAATTCTATATTTCTGAATGTTTTAAGTTTATTATCGAGATAATCTATTTTTTCTTCTTTTCTAGCCGCTTTTCTGCTGCTGTTATACCAAAAACACATACCAGCATGGAAAGCAACACACACAACTGCAGCTACCATACCTAAAGCTAATAGCTTTCTACTGTCTTCTGAGTCTTTTTTCTTATCTTCTCTGCTTTGATGGCTACCACTACTGAAACCAGGGTTATTTATAACTGTAGTATGACCACCAAACAGGCTGCGAAGTAGTAAATAATCCCAAAAATCTAAACCTCTACCATTGTGTACATGTACGTGTGTAACCTGAGGCCTGTAGGTTGCGTTATTCCCTGCGTTATATTGATTATTTCTGCTTTCTGTATTGTGTCTATTAGTTGAGTTTAGACGTGTAAATTCTTCATACGCATTTTTAAAATTCTCCTCACTCCAATTTGTGGTGTTTTGCATATTACGAAATTGTAAAAACTCTTTAACATCACTGTTACCACCTGATTTCTTTATATAGGCTAACGCATACCTTTTTAAAACACTATCACTTGCTACCATAAATACTCTCTTAAGTTAAGACTAAATTAATAAATACTTATTATAACAAAGTAACGTCTTCTTGTCAAATCAACCATAACTTAATACCCAATCAATATCCTTTCCACCAGTTCTTTTATTGTCGGTACATAGCCATTCTCATAAAATGGGTCTTGCTTAAATTTGTACACATTGTGACCGGAAAACATGAGTTCGTTTTCAATATCGCCGTCATGTATAATGTTTTGCAGTGTTTTTTGTATACAAAAACTTCGTGGATCTGGCTTTCGTCCCGTTGAATGGTCGCCGTGATCCTTCCAATTGCTAAACAAACAATGACTTAAGCATCCCATACAATTGATTTGATCTTGTCTTATCTCTGCAAATTTGCCTGGTGTCACAAAAATAACAGTTGTATCTGGAGTTTTCATTGCTTCTGTATACCCTGCTTTAGTCCATGTATTTGCCAGCTCTTTGTCTTTTGAAGTAAGGTAGATCTTCCTACCTCTGCTACCCATTGCAAATTCACTACTGAATTCTTTGCTGGCATTTTCTGAAAATTTTATTTGACGTAAGTTTCTCTCCTGTAACTCACGTATGAAGTTATTTTTTACTGCAGATGAGTAAAACCCTGTTGGACTGAATTTATTTAAAAATACATCACCTTCTTCTAAAGTGAGTAGCTTCTTTTTCCACTCTGCAGAAATTGGGCTTTCTTTCGTCAAAAGTGGACGAGTGCCAAACTGAAAAGCTATAGGGCCAATTTGCGAATTGTTAAGCCAATGTTCCCAATCTTTCAAATGCCACACTCCTCCTGCCATAACAATTGGTGTTTCTGAAAGACCGATCTCGTTCATGAAAGATCTAAGCTCTGCAACTCTTTCAAATGGAGCTTGTGGTAGCTCTGGGTCTTCACTGTTACTGAGTCCATTGTGCCCTCCAGCAAGCCATGGATCTTCATACACTACTCCACCAAGCAAATAGGAAGATATTCTTTGGTAAGTACGCTTCCATAATGCTTTAAAAGCACGCACCGATGAGACAATAGGGTAATAATAAACCTGATATTTAGCTGCAATTTCTCCAAGCCTATAAGGCATACCAGCACCGCAGGTAATACCATGAACTAAGCCTTTTGCTTTTTCTAATATGCCATGAAGCACGCGTTCTGCTGCTCCCATCTCCCAAAGCACATTCATATGTATTCTTCCATGACCTTTTGATATTTCATTCGCTATTTTTGCCTGACTGATTCCAGCTTTAATACTATACTCAATCAATTCACTGTGTTTTTCATTTCTTGTTTTACCTTTGTAAATCAGCGGCACTAACTCACCATTATCATCAATAAGCTTAGCATTTGCACCAGAAAACGTACCCACAGCATCTGCTGCAGCAAATGCTCCACTTGACCTTCCATCACTGATTGCGATGCCTTTGCCGCCCTCGATGATTGGCCACACTTCCTTTCCTGAAATTACTATCTTTTTTATCTTATTTTTCAAAACTTCCTCGCAATCTTTCACTCTATTTTACTTAATTACTAAAAAAATAATAGCTGTTTATTTTTTCTTATATCATCAGAGCCTCTGCATAGCCAAATTTGGGTTTTGAGTAGACACAGCAGCTACTGTAATATAGTTTCGAAAGAAGTCTAATGTATTTTGCTATATGATCATAGGTCTAACGGGCGGAATTGGGGTAGGAAAGAGCTTTGTAGCTAATTGCTTTCAAGAGTTTGGTGCTGCTGTGTTTGATGCTGATTCTGTTGTACACCAACTTTATAAAGTGGATAAAAGCATAATAAGTTATGCAGAAAAAAATTTTCCTGGAGTGGTAGTAAATGGTGAAATAGGTAGAACAGTACTGTCTAAATATTTCTTAGCCTACGATGAAAATTGGAAACAATTTCAATCTTTGGTTCACTCTGCTGTGCTGCGTGAATTAGAATTTTTTATTGCCAAGGAAAAAAAGATCGATAGAAAGCTTTTAGTTTTAGATGTGCCACTTCTATTAGAAACAAAATTTCATTCATACTGTGACCTTATTATTTTTATCTATGCAGATAGCGTTGTGCAAGCTCAAAGACTTAACGAACGCAACATAGATAAAGAAAAGCTAAATTTAATCTTCAATGTTCAGTTATCTATTGAGGAGAAAAGGAAGATGAGTGGCTTTATTATCGACACCAGTGTAAGCAAAGAGTATGTTTTTTCTCAAGTAAAAGATATAGTGGATTCATTAAACCTCAACACGTAGCTCTACTTCATACCACCGTAGTATCTCTTGGCCGCTAACAAGCAGCGGGATGACGAGGTTATCTTCATACTGCCGCGAACCGCCATACCGCCGCGGTATCTCTAGATCCTGCTAACAAGCAGCGAAATGACGATTGTCGATAAATCTAAGTTACTTTAGCAACAGTTATTCTCCACCAAATTACTCCGAATTTTAGTTGTATTATTTGCGGATTTCACTGCTAAAATCTCAAATTTTGAGCTTGTGTTCAGAAATAATTCGATTGACCTGCCAAAAAAATCGTATCTCCACCCCTTGAATAGTTTATCTATCTGCCCAGATATTGACCCGGTTAATTCATCTTTTGAAGAAACTAATTTCCTTGATATATTACTTTCTTTACATTTACTATCTAAAATAGTTGAGAGTATATCGAATATAGATTTGTCATAATTATTCGGTAAGATGCTGTTTTGCTGCATCCAATTTTTTTCATTTTCATTAAAAATATTTACAAACTCTAGTAAATCTGCATCTTTTATATTTTTTGCATTCCTCTTGAGATCATCTAAAATCTCATCAACATGCTCTACATTTTTTTCAATAAAACCAGCTATGACAGCATTATTAATTACTTTATTACGATTCATATTATAGCGCTGTGCTAAGGTCTCTTGCCATTCACTAACTGCTTTAACAGTTAATACCAATCTTGGATTTGCTTCATAATTAAATTTAATTCTCTTCCATGCATCTTTTGGACTATGTAAATACTTATTTATATTAACTATTGATTCCATCTCTTCTTGAAACCAGCCCATTCTATTATTTTCTTCAAGTTTATTGCACAATATTTGGTATAAGTAATATAGGTGTACCACGTCGTTTATTGCATAGTCTAACTGATCCTTGGACAACGGACGCCTTAACCAATCTGAATTTTTAGCTTTAATTTTATCCAGCACTACTCCTTGATATTGCTCTACTACTTTTGAGTAACCAATAAAGTCATGATAATAATGACAAAACATAGCGGCAACTTGGGTATCAAAAATGGGAGTGGGAATACATTTAAACACAGTGAGTAAGGATTCTATATCCTGCCGGCAGCTATGAAACACTTTGGTTATCCCCTGATTTAGCATTATTTTTTTAATGAATGATAAATCAATTTCTGGCACTAATGCGTCTACAATAAAACTCTTCTCTCCGTAAGAAATTTGAATTAACGATAATTTTGGGTAGTAGGTTAAATTATTTCTAATGAACTCCGTATCAACTGCTATAAATTTCGGCTTTTTTGCTATTAATTCTTCACACGTATTTTCCAGCTCTGATGTTGTACTAATTAGCATATATTTTTCACTTGGCGGTTCTACTTTTTCTGGGTAAGGTCACACTTTAACCTCTCTAAATTTGCTCACAACCTCTTAACTTGACGCATAGGACTCCCTACTTGGATGACAGATAGTAGTGCAAAAGCCTCTTACAACTTACTTTTAATTAGTCTAACCCATGCGTGCCAATCCCTCTCACCAAAATTGCTTTCAAAAGATAGGAGATCCTTTACAGCTTTTGAGCAAATTTCTTCACTTGGAATTGATAACTCCCTATTCATTGCTAACGTTAAACATTGAGTTTTGCACGCTCGTTCTAAATGATACGTGTAAAACATTGCTTCTTGTATAGTCCGACCACACGTTATAGATCCATGATTGCGCATTAACATGACAAAATTTTCTTTCAGATCAGCTATTAACCTCTTTCCTTCTGTATTGCTAAGTGCTAGGGAATTATAATTATAGTAAGAGATTTTATTGTAAAAGTGCAGTGCCCATTGACTTATTGGAAGTAGTCCATCTTTTAGAGAAGAAACTGCTACAATAGAAGGTGTATGCAGGTGAAAAATTGCTTGAATGTCTTTCCTTGCTTGATAAACAAAACCATGAATTATATAGCCAGTTTTATTATATTGATATTCTGTACCCTCAATCACATTTCCATCTAGTGATACTCTCATCAATGAATTTTCATTCACTTCGTCAAAGCGTATACCAAATGGGTAAATATAAAACGACTTTTGATCTTCAGAACGTACCGAGAGGTGAGTATATGTATGATCATCCAGTTTAAGGTAAGACAAAATCTGATAGGCATAGACTAGATCCCTTTTTACTCTGCTCTTTGTTAACAACACAATCCTCTGTTAGAATCTTCTGAAGATTTATACACGAAAAAAGGCTTATAGTAAACTAATAAGTCTATGCTACTCTGTCTTGCTTTCTGAATATCAAACACTTTTGTGTTGTAGCTTGCTTAAAAACAGTTATCGTTATTATAGAGTTTATATACAGAATTTATGTTTCTAAATTGCATAATATCTTAACTATAAAAGTAATTTTCCATGTAATGTTTCATATGTTTTAAAGCTTTATTTTTATGTTATTATAAATGTAAGTTCAAGATTGAAAATAATATGGTAAGTATTAACACAAAAAAACAGCCAGTAGGATTCTTCATATATCTCTCTGGTCTTCCGGGAAGTGGTAAACTTTCCACAGCAATAGAATTATCCAATATGATAGACGCATTAATTGTAAATAGTAAGTTCTATAACAATGTTCAAGTTTGCTCTATATACAATGGTGTCTTTGAACGTGATCAAATACCTAAAGAAGTTCAAGATAGAATATATGGCATTATGCAAATTATGTTTCAGGCAATAGAAAATTATCCGATTCACTCAAAAAATTACATATTTATTGATGAGTTGATGGAAAATAATGACCAGAACATGAGGATGTATGATTCAACAGTAAGACTTAGTAAAAAAATGAACACAGAAATCCTTCCTGTGGTACTTAGGTGTGATCTACCGACATTACAAAAGCGTATTGCATTAAAAAGGCAAAGAAAAAATAGGAAGGTGACTAATGTAAATAGCATGATAGAGCAATTTAGGATTAACAATTTATTTATACCACCGAGTGCCATAGAGATAGAAAATTCAGATATGAGTATAAAAGAAGTAGCTCAAGAGATAGTAAACCAGATGCACAAGCTTAGCCAAATTAGCATGTACGCGAAAGAATAGTCTATAATGATTTCATATACTGAGGCTCATTTAAATATAGAGCCTCAACCTCATTTAATTTTTGCTTGTTCTTCAGTCTATAATGAACTAATAGTCCTGCATGGCTAGCATTTAAATTGCAATCCATATGTGTAATGCAGTCACTGCTTGTAGCGTGACACTTGGATCCAGGGTCACGTGCTGCAGTTGGACCAGATAGCGGCAATAAATTGAAATCAAATAACTGCGTATAAAACCCTTGAGCATTTTTGATTATAGCTCTGATATTTTTTTTGCTATTCGTACAAAGCAAAGATATTGTGTAAGCTTGAACTTCCAGCGCACTAACTCCGTATAATGGCTTATTTGTAGCAAGATTTATACCTTGTGCTGCTGATATACCAACTCTAATTCCAGTGAAACTTCCTGGTCCAACTACCACCGCTAAATGATCTATTTTATCATAATTATAATTGTGCTTATCAAATAAAGTATTCAGAATTTGAAAAAATGATTCTACATGATTGTTGCTGGCGGAATTGCGCTCTACAAAACAATTACCATCATAATCAACTATTGCTATTGAACTACCAGTACCTACAGTATCAATTGCTAAAATAGACATTACTTAAGCTTATCATAGAGTTTTGTAAACATCATAGTAAAGGCACCATTACCCATAACATTTGCTGAAGTGATTATTGGATCAAACACTATATACAAGGCTGTGATTAACGAAAGCATTTCTGGAGAAAATTTGAGGTATTTCTCAAGAATAGGTAGCATTACCATAATTCCTCCTGCCGGCACTGCAACGATAGCAAACTTAAATAACAAAAAATAGAGAAGAAAAGTTACATAGTCCGTTGTGGACAATAAATAACCAGAAGTAATTACCATTGATAATATTATAACAAAAAAGCAATCACCTACTAAATGAAAGCTAGCAGTTATTGGTACAACAGACGATGCTATATCAGGTTGCTTTACATTTTTTTTGCTTCCTTCAAGAGTAAGTGGCATAGTTGCATTACTAGACATTGTGCTCATCGCAGTAATAAATGCCGGTATCATATTGCCTATACTAGCTATCCAGCTTGTGATCTTGAATGAATTTGCTGCTCCATATAAGAGGAAAACATAAAGGTAGGTTGCAGATGCTATAATAATGAAAATTATTGAGTAATCCTTAAATATTATAGATAAAACTTGATCATGCTGCATTTTTAAAGCAAGCCCAAGTACAAATATTGGAATAATCGGCGTCAAAAATGTCTTCAAGATAAAGAGAGTTAAATCTAACATTTTGTTCGAAAGCTCTTTGCTTTTCTTAGGTAGCAGTATAGACACTACTATGCTGGACACAAATCCACAAGCGAGAGCATGAAAGTTAGAAAGGAGTAGCGGAAGCCTAAACGACCATAAAGGAACAATTGTTTCTTCATACGTTATATCTTGTATTGAATAAGTGTTTTGTATGATAAAATGCCCAACAGAATAAGCTATTAAACTTGAAGCCAGATTCGATAAGAAGATCATTATAATAAGTAACAATATGAACTTTATAGCTGACTGCTTAAGATTGTTAACACTGCTAAAGATTAACGCAAAAATAATAAAAGGCATTATAAATAGCAAAACCTCTTTTATACTCAGGCTCGTTGAGTACAAGAAGGTTTTTGCTTCCATTGGAACTAAATGACCAAAGAATGCAACTGAAGTGATGACCGTGAGTAAGATTAATAGTTGTAGCACGTTCTTATATACCAATGTCCTGTGGACATATATATGGTAAGTTAGTTGTTAAGTAAAGCAAAACTGTCTAAACTGCTGTGGAACACTATGAAAAACCAGCTGCTTTTGTTACTCTAGTGCATACTGCACGAATATTGTCTATCAGACCCCAGTGCCTTGACTACTTCGATCCAGGAAAATTGATTATGCACTATACAACATTCTCGATCAAAAAACTGATTCCAGTGTCAGCTACTTGCATGACAAGGAAGAGTGAAATTAGCACTCACCTATTACTCGTGTCGTTTTCAGTAAAAGCCTCCTCCCATGTGCCTTGAGTTGCTGCACGACTATACTCTGTTACTCTATTTTCAAAGAAATTCGTATGTTCAACGCCATTTAGTATTTCATCGAGCCATGGAATAGGATTATTATTGACATCATATATAGACTCAAGACCTAATTGCATTAACCGTCTGTTTGCTACGTAGCGTATGTAATTACGCACTTCTTCTGCGGATAGTCCTTCAACATCTCCTAAATCAAAGGCAAGCTTTATGAATTCGTCCTCAAGCTCAACAATAGTGCGGCATGCAGAATATAATTCCTCTTTAAACTCGTTGTCCCAAATTTCATTATTCTCTTTAATAAATGTATTAAATAACATAATAATTGAATTGGTGTGCAAAGTTTCATCACGAGCTGACCAGGCGATTATCTGCCCCATGCCTTTCATTTTTCCAAAGCGTTGGAAATTGAGCAAAATTGCAAACGATGCGAATAACTGCAACCCCTCAGTAAATGCACCAAACACTGCTAGAGTTTTAGCTACATGTTTTTTATCGTGTTTTTTGCTTTCCTCAAATTCTAGCATGTATTCATATTTCTTTCTCATAGCATCATACTTTAAAAATGCTTGATACTCGCTTTCTGGCATGCCAATTGTGTCTAAAAGATAAGAATAAGCTGCAATGTGTATGGTTTCCATATTGGAAAAACTTGCAAGCATCATGCATATTTCTGTTGGCTTAAATATATTTGAATAATGTCTCATGTAGCAGTTATTTACTTCAATGTCCGCTTGAGTAAAGAATCTAAAAATCTGAGTTAGTAGATTTTTCTCTACGTTTGAAAGTTTAGTTTTCCAATCCTTCACGTCATCAGCAAGCGGAACTTCCTCAGGTATCCAATGGATTCTTTGTTGCTGCAGCCACGCATCATACGCCCAAGGGTAATTAAAAGGTTTGTATATTGGATCTGCTTCTAACAATGACATAAGACACCTGTTATTTTCTAAAGTAAATATTATATTAAATGATATTGAGAATCAGTCAATTTAACTTTTTGAAATTTGACGGTAGGTAATTTATTAGTGTATTATAGCTTCAAGTAATTTATCAACAGAAATGCGAGTATTAATATCTTTTATTTTATTATTTACAGTGAGCTGCACACACACTATTCACAACCACGGAGCTCCTGGCATTAGTGTTGAATTGTGGAGCAAGATAGAAGCAGGTGACGATAAAGAAAAAGTGGTTCACACTTTAGGATCACCAACATTAGTATCAAAGTTCGATGACAATGTTTGGTACTATGTCTCATATAAAATTAAACAAGCTAACTTCTTAGGAAAAAGGAAGTATAGCAGTAAGTCTCTGCAAATTTCGTTCGATCAGAACGGTAAAGTTGCAGATACAAAAGAAACTGACATCTTAGAGAGATCTTTGGCTGTTCTTGATTGAAAATCTGCTGACTACAGAGTTTTTCCCGCCCTTCTTTGTCATCCAAGAACCGTATTACGTCATCCCAGTGCCCAGACACTGGGATCTATTTTTTTTCTGGATGCCAGTGTCACGCACTGGTATGACAAGAAAGGAGCGCTGGAATGATAATGTGAAGTGTCTACTTCTGTCATCCAAGTAGCCTGACTACTTGGATGACAGAAGGTAATATAAGAGGTCTATTGTAAGATTTTACCCATTTAGAATAAAGTCTAGTGTTACTTCACGCCAAATGTGGTGGTGCTGAGTAGGCAAGCCAGTCAATGGGCTACATTTATATACTGCACGCATTGCGTTATCTGCTATCGACCTGAAAAGTGGATTATTTCGATAGGAATCACTGTCTGCTACATCGGCCATAATTATCTCGCCTTGACTGGATAATAATAAGTTAATTTTTATATTAAAATTTTCTTTGTAAGCTATGCTTTCAGGAATGCTCCAGCATTTTGTAAGTTTGTCTCTTATAGAGTTAATAATTTCTGTTACAACTAATTCATCCTTTTCATTCTCAACGCTTTTTTCGTTTCCTATTTCATTTTTTGCCTCTCTAACATCCCTTCTTAATTTCTTCCCTACACTTTTTTTTCTTCTTGGAACTGGAATGAATTCTTTACCCTCGTTAATAATGACTTCTTCTTGCATTTCGATAATTTGCCTCGGTTGTGCTACAACAGTGTGCTCAACTGTTTCTTTTTTCCTTTGTGGTATAGGAACAACTGACGTATCATTCGTTTGGGCTTTTGTTGAAGGTAACGAAAAAAGCAGAAAACAACATAAAGATAAAAAAAGAATGTAATTAGAATAGAAAAAACGCATATGTTAAGCAGCTTGTTTTACTGGTTTAAAGCTAATATTGCACATAAAGTCAATATATTTTAGTTGATGGACGAGTTTGAAGTAAATAAGGAATCCCTTCAAAGTTGCAGGCAAGCAAAAGATTGTCTTCTCAACAGACAAAGGAATTGTATAATGGATTAAAGGAACCGTATGACAAAAATTATAGCAAAAGAATATACAGAATTTTTAGAGCAGTTGAAAGATCGTATTGCAACAAGCCGTTATAAGGCAGCAAGAACAGTAAATAAAGAACTGCTACTGCTTTATCATTATATTGGAACGCGGATTCTAGAAAAACAAAAGAGTCAGGGTTGGGGAGCTAAAGTAATTGAGCAGTTAAGTAGAGACTTAAAGGCTGAATTCCCGGAAATGAAAGGATTTGGTATTGCTAACTTGCATAATATGAGGCGTTTTGCGGAGATTTATCCTAATCCTGAATTTCTCCAGCAAGTTGCTGGAATATTACCATGGTATCATCATGTCGTTTTAATGGAGCGAGTAAAAGATCACGAAGCAAAGCTATTTTATATAAGAAATGCTTCAGAGTATGGTTGGTCACGCGCTATAATGATACATCAAATAGAACTTGGCCTTCATAAACGGCAAGGTAAAGCAATTACAAATTTTAAAGAAAAACTGCCTTATCCAACATCAGATCTAGCAAATCAAACTCTTAAGGATCCATATATTTTTGATTTTTTAAGTATAGGTAAGGATGCTCATGAAAGAGAAGTAGAAAAAGGACTCGTAGGACATATGGAAAAATTTCTGTTAGAACTCGGTGAAGGATTTGCTTTTGTTGGCAGACAATTTCATTTAGATGTTGGAGATGAAGACTTTTATATTGATTTATTATTCTACCATTTAAAATTACGTTGCTTTATAGTGATTGAGTTGAAAGATACTATAATATCATACGGTCAATATACTCTAAATGAGATGGAAAGATGAAGGCATCATTATAGCTGCTAAAAAATACGGCGATAAAAACTTAATTCTTTCTCTGTTTACAAAAAATCATGGAAAGCGCAGGGGATTAATTAAGCTAACAAACAATAGCAATTATAAGTTTCAGATAAGTAATCTATTACATGCAGAATGGAGTGCTAAGTTACCTGAAAATCTAGGTTTTTTAAAGTGCGAATTAATTGAATCTCCATTCCATCATTTCTTTCAAGATAGGTTAAAAAGCATTACTATTGTCTCTTTCTCCTCTATTTTAGAAAAAGTGCTTCCAGAAAGTGAACCCTGTGCCGTACTGTATGACAATTTTCGATATTTCATCGATGTAATTAAACACAACAATCAGTCTTGGCAAAGCCATTATCTTAACTTAGAGCTTCTGCTTCTTACGCAATTGGGATTCAAGTTAGACTTATCCAAATGTGCTGTAACAGGTGTTAAGGAAAATTTACAATTTATTTCTCCAAAAACTGGTAGAGCAGTGTCAAAAAAAGCAGGAGATTATTATGCAGATAAACTCCTACCTTTTCCACAAATGTTGCATGATGTATACAATAATAACCTACAAAACAGCTACTCATTTCAAGAATTTCAGTTAGGACTGAAAGTCACAGGATATTTTTTAAATAAGTATCTATTTTTGCAGTTAAACATGAAATTTCCAGAGCTGAGAAACCTCATGTTGTTGCTTTAACCTTAGTTATCATCTTTTTGAAATCATTTCAGAAATCTATAGCTAACCCAAGCAACACGCCATACCGCGATTCATTCGCGGTATCTCAGCATAGATTCCGCTAACGAGTAGCGGAATGACGGTTGTCGGTAAACTTAAGCCACTTTAGCTATAGCCAGTAACCACTCTATTTCTACCACTGTTTTTTGCCTTATATAAATATTTGTCAGCACGTACTATAAATTTTTTAATATCGTCAAGGTCAGATCCTTGCATTTCTGCAATTCCAATGCTCACAGTTATGTTATGGGTTGTATTTTTGTCCGCAAGTATAAAAGGTTCTTTAGCAATAATTTTTCGTATTCTCTCCGCAATAGTATACGCATCTGATACATTGGTATCTGGCATTACAACAACAAACTCCTCACCACCAAACCTAGCCAGTAAATCTGTCACTCCGATATTTTCAGAAATTCTTTTCTGTACTTGCTTTAAAAGTTCATCTCCAGCACTATGCCCAAAACTGTCATTCACCATCTTAAAATAGTCTATATCAAGTATCATAAGAGACAACCTTCTATCCTTTTCCACAGAGTCCTTAACAATGTTTCTTAAGTGTGCATCAAAATATCTTCTATTATAACAGTTAGTTAATGGGTCCTTTATAGACATTTCCGCATTATTAAATAAATTCATTCTCAAGGCATCTTGATATCTTTTGCGTTTTACTTGCGAATTAACCCTTGCTATTAACTCACCCTCATCCAAAGGTACTGTTAAATAATCATTAGCACCTACATCAAGTGCTTTTACTAAATTGTTTTTATCATAATCCTCAGAAAGAATCAGAATTGGTGTATAGCGTGTTTCTACTTTACTACGAAACTCAGAACACAAACGCAGGCCGTCAGTTTTTGAAAACTGCATATCAGAAATGATCAGGTCGTAATTATTCTTAATACCAACCTTTAATGCCTCCACTGGATCACTCAGTATTTTAATTGACCTAAAGCGGTGCTTTAGTACATTATATATCTGCTCTGCTTGAAAGACATCTTCATCTACAACAAGTATGTTAGCATCAAAAATCTGATTAGAATAATCCATAATACTGTTTCCTGCTACTCCGCCAATCTCAGCGTTGGTTTCTCTTCCTAAACGCAATTCATCTATAATCATTTTTAAGCGCGTGAGAGACTTGATCCTTGCAGATAAAGCAGTTTCGTCTATTGGTTTAGTCAGAAAATCATCTGCACCAGCATTAATGCCCTGTACTCTATCATGAGCGTCATGCAGCGCAGTTACCATAATTATTGGAATATGGGTTGTCAAGGGATCATTCTTTAGCTCCTTACAAACTTCAAAGCCATTCATTTTTGGCATCATAATATCGAGTAATATAATATCGGGCTGCTGTTTTGCTACTAAATCCATGGCTTCCTCACAATCATAGGCCACGATAACCGTATAGTACTCTGCTTTTAGTCGAGCTTCTAAAAGCTTAACATTACATAGTACATCATCTACTACTAGGATCTTTGCTGTCATTATCTTTGGATGTATTATCTATATCGTAAGTAGGATAAAGCTTACCATTTTTACCAACTATGTAATTTACTTTCTCAGTATTACACTCTTTGTATAAGTCTTCAATTCCTGCGTCTTTCAATAATCTCCTAGCTTTTGATTTTATAATCATAAGATACTTATATGTATTCCTAATAAGATCAATAAATACAGGCACCTTATTTCTATCAAGAACAATTATGCTCACTAAAGCAACGACCAAAATTTCTGAAAGACCTATATTAAACATTTTTCCTATGAAGCAAGTACTTTAATCCTCCTGATTATAAATATTAATTTGCTTAAATCAAGTTTAGAAGCAACCATCTCATCTAAAAAACTATTATAACGTTCTATGTAGTCCTTATCATTACAAGCCCAGGTTTGAACCTTATCTTTGGGGTTATCAGTAGCTTTTATGACTTCAACAGCTAGCTTGTGATGGTAATTGCTTAAATCGTCCAATAAATCATTAACTAAGCTGCGATCCCAATAAGAAGAGCGGCTTTTCATCTTGATGGCAATTGTTCTAATCAGATCGAATCTTAACAGCGACTTTAACTCAAAGTATATTTTACTAGCATCAAGAATGGACAAAGATGTCTGTTCAGCAACAGATATAATGTCCAGTGCATAAGCAAGAACGCATAGATCAGCAACTTTTTTTGCTAGATCTTTATTTATATTAAGTTCTACTAAAGAAGTTGTTTCATGGCTATAGACCTTTAATAGGTGTTCATCTAAAACATCAGTTAAGTTCTGGCCTAAAGTTTCAATTGCATCTTTAAATTTTGTAACATCATCCAACTCTACAAAGCTAAGCTTGCCAAGATTTTTCACTAACCAAAACGATACTCTGCCAATAAATTTCTGCACGTTCCTCACTATTTGTAAGTATGAGTTAACATCAATTTTTCCATCCAATTCATCAATTTTCTGCCACAGGCTGTTTAAATCATACAGGTGGTTAACAACAATATATATGTTAACCGCTTCTTGTACCTTAATTCCAGTGTTCTCAGCCAAATTATTGATGAATATACAGCCCATTCTATTCACTACATCATTTGCAATGCAAGTAGAGATAATTTCTCTACGAAGTTGGTGTTTTAATATGAAATCCTTAAACTTTGTTATCATCTTTTTAGGAAAATAACCTAGCAAGTAGTCATTAGATATAAGATCTTTTTCAGGCAGATCGGAATGTATAATTTCATTTTTTATTGCCGTTCTAGTATAAGACATTAGAATAGAAAGCTGAGGAGAACTGAAACCTTCTGCACCAGTTAACATCCTTGCTATCTCCTCTTCAGTTGGAAGAAATTCTACGCTCCGGTTTAACAGCCCAGATTTTTCTAAACTGAGCAGTAACCTGTGGTGCTGCTCCAATCTCTCTTTAGCTTGCAAACACTCAAGAAGTAATGCTTTTGTTTCAATTCTGTTGTGGCTCTCAAGCACCTTGGATGCAACTTCGTCTACCATACTTGCCAGTATTTCATTCCTTTTTTCTAAAGAAACACCCCCTGCTTTCATAGCTGAAACAAATGCAATCTTGATGTTAACTTCAAGGTCCGAACATGTCACTCCGGCTGAATTATCAACAAAATCTGCATTGATATATCCACCCCTTTCAGCATATTCTATTCTTCCAAGCTGTGTGCATCCTAAATTTCCGCCTTCTATAAACATAGAAGCTCTAATATCTTTACCATTTACTCTCAGCTCATCGTTTGCTTTGTCACCGACCATGCTATGATTTTCACTCTTTGCCTTAACAAACGTGCCAATTCCTCCATTCCATATGAAATCCACTTCTGCTTTGAGTAGATATTTAATCAAATCACTTGGAGGTAGTATATCTTCTGTTATATCAAAGCATTTTTTTATTTCTTGAGAAATGTTTACTTGCTTGCTGCTACGCTCAAATACTCCTCCACCCTTAGAAATCAAATCTTTGTTATAATCCATCCAAGTTGAAAATGGTAACTCAAAGAGGCGTTTACGCTCTGTGAAACTCTTTTCTGCATCAGGGTTTGGGTCAATAAAAATATGCATATGGTTAAATGCGCCGATTAAATGTATATTTTTTGAAAGCAGCATACCATTTCCAAATAAGTCGCCAGCCATATCCCCAATTCCAATAACAGTTGCATCCTGGTAAATATCCTTATTCATTTTCCAAAAATGCCTCTGCGCTGCAATCCATGCACCTCTGGCTGTAATACCCATCTTTTTGTGGTCATAACCTACTGATCCACCAGATGCAAATGCATCACCAAGCCAAAAATTGTATTCAGAGGCTATTTGGTTGGCATAATCAGAAAATGAAGCAGTGCCTTTATCAGCAGCAACTACGAGATATGGATCATCTTCATCATACCTAATCACATTCTCTGGTGGAATTATTTTACCATTAACTACATTATCAGTAATGTCAAGCATTCCCCTGATAAAACTCTTATAGCATTCAACACCTTTCTCTCTTAAAGTATCTTTGTCTTTATAAACTTGCTTAATTACAAATCCACCCTTTGCGCCAACAGGTACAATAACCGCATTTTTTGTCATCTGAGCTTTCATGAGACCCAAAACTTCAGTGCGAAAATCTTCCGTCCTATCCGACCACCTTAAGCCACCACGGGCTAATTTTCCGCCTCTTAGATGTATTCCCTCAAAAAGATTTGAATAAATATACAATTCACGATATGGACGAGGATCAGGCAAACCATTTATTTTATTTGAGTCAAATTTTATAGATAAGCAGGGTTTATTATCTTGATAATAACTGGTCCTTAAAATAGCCATTATCAAGTTAAATATCGAGCGCAAAACGTAATCATGTGAAACATTGCTGATCTCTTTTAGAAGTTCCTCAATTTTTTCTCTGAAAATGTCCGTGGTTTCTGTTCTATCAATGTCTATGTTAGGATCAAATCTTGCATGAAATAGTTGTATCAAATACTTTACTATTTTTGGATACTCTGAGACTACCTTTTGGATATATTCTGGATTGTAGTTAAATGACGTCTGCTTTAGGTAAGCACTTAACGCTCTAACCAGAAGCACTTCTTTCCACTCCAGTCCAGCAATAATGACCAAACTATTGAAATAATCATTTTTAATTTCCTTTCTAAACACTTTCGCAAGTGTTATTTCAAATTGCTCTTTTAGAGTAATGTTGTTTATTAATTCATCGACTCTTGACAACACAAAATGGTGTATCCATATTCCGCCGTTAATTTCTATGTAATAGCCATTATGAGATAGAATCTTAGCTCCCAAATTCTTAGTAATTCTTAATATCTTCGATAATTCAAGACCTCCATTGCTCGAAGTGTAAACCCTTAATTGATAATTAAGATTGTCACGAGTAAGTCTTAAATCGACCTCGCTAACTCCTTTTTTCCTCACTATCTCCAATTTTTTCATATCGTAATATGCGTCATGAGGTTCGAAACTCTCTTGATAGCTTATTGGAAATGCCTTGCAATAACGGATGAATATATCCTCAACAGTACTAAAAGTATTATATAAATTGTCTATAAAACGATCTTCCCACTTTTCCGTAATGTTCCTTAATTTGTTTTCGATACGCAAAACTTCATCATCAGGAACACTAGCATTTTTGGTCTTTAGCACTACATGCAATTTCATCAAATCATATTCATTGATAATGTGATTGTTATAAATATCTGAACTTTCTGCACTTGTCTCATCCTTCAATATGTCACGTATCTTGAACATTAGCCTAGCGCTAGCATAACGCATTGGTATCAGCACTATGCAACTAATAAAATCCCCTACTCTTCTTAAAAATAATCTGACCCTTGGCCTAATCGCAAGAGATATGATCAAAATGCAAATTTTAAATAATTCGTCTTCATTTGATTGGAATAATTCATCACAAGAGAATGCTTGTAAAATAGAAATTAAAGCTTTGTTATTGTGGCCCCCGGTTACAAACCCTGCATTTTTTTCTATAACTTTAACTTTATCTCTTATTATTGGAATAGTTTGAATATCTTGGACCTCTGCTACAGAAGTAAATAGCCCGAAAAAACGCCGTTCCTTTACTACATTACCCTGGTCATCAAATTCTTTTACTCCTATACAATTCATGTATGTACGCCGATGGACTATTGAGATTAGATCTGATCTCAATATGTATAGGGAATCAAGGTTTGCAGAAGGAATCAACGTACTTTGACCTACTCTTATCAGGCCAAGGGCCTTTTTGCTATCACAGACAAGTTTTTCATCTTTACCAGCAATATATTCTTGATAACCTAGAAATATGAAGTTATTATTCTTTAACCAAACTAGAAAATCTTTTTGCTCTT
Organism: Wolbachia endosymbiont of Drosophila nikananu; assembly: GCF_028981865.1. Taxonomy (NCBI): domain Bacteria; kingdom Pseudomonadati; phylum Pseudomonadota; class Alphaproteobacteria; order Rickettsiales; family Anaplasmataceae; genus Wolbachia; species Wolbachia endosymbiont of Drosophila nikananu. The sequence goes on from NZ_JAPQLL010000065.1 coordinate 34,895, forward strand.
GATTTCGGTCTGATGTCATTCCAGTGCATGACCACGTGTCCTTTTCCTGGATCCCAGCTGGGATGACAGAAAGACTTGCCTCATCAAGTTTCTTGAGCATTAAGTGCCAATCTTTCACAACGCAATTAACTGCTTTCAGCGTTTTTTGTAGAGATTCTTTTAATGTATCAACAAAACTGTCACTTATACCTTTGATAATTACATATATAACCGACTCTTTGACTCCATTGCTTTCTTCCAAAGAGTAAATCTCATCTATTAGGCCCTCTTTTCTTTTAATGTTAATTATGCTGTTGCTGTAATAGCATATGGTTAAATTGTGCGATTTAATAGTTGCAATAACAGAATCAACCAAAAATGGCATATCATCGTTTGTTATCTTAATCGTGGTAAAATTGCCTTCTATTCCTGGTATATCATCTATATTGCTTACTACTAACTTACTTTCATCTTTCTCTTTTTGAGAAACAAAATTGTAAGCATCGTTTACAATATATAGCAAAAACTTATCGTTGGCTTTGAGGTCGCTTTTATAAACAAAACTATAAAAATACTTAATAAATTTTTTATTTTTTTCTTTATCTTGCTGATTTTCTTGATCAACTAACTTAAATAAAGACTCAGTGTCAACATTATGATCTATACACATTTTTTTTAATAAAAATACACAGTGAACTTAAACCTTTTTAACTAAGATTTCATTATCAAGAGCGTACACTATTAGCTCATCATTTTCTATTACTTCTCCTGATAAAACTAATTTAGCTAAATTATTTTGAATACACTCTTGTATAACCCTTTTTAAGGGCCTTGCTCCATATTCAGGGTCATAGCCAGTTTGTGTTATTAGTTCTTTAGCTTCCTGTGACAAACTTATACTCAGTTTACGCTTAGCAAGTGTTTTTTGTAAACAAGAAAATTGAACATCTATAATTTTATAGATGTCATCTCTGGTTAAACTGTGGAATATAATAATTTCATCCAGCCTGTTTAAAAATTCTGGACGAAATGCTGATTTAACTATTTGCATCACTTCGCTTTTTACAGAGCTAGCAACTCCTCCTTCCGATGTCATTCCAGCGCGTGACGCTGGCTGGATTCCAGTGTCAAGCACTGGGATAACAGGGAGTATAGGTCTATTTTCTGCTCCCCCTTTAAGCATTATCTCAGCACCAAGGTTAGAAGTTAAAATCAGTATGGTATTGTGAAAATCAACTAATTTACCATGACTATCAGTGAGTCTACCCTCATCCAAGATTTGCAGCAATAGATTAAATATATCTGGATTTGCCTTCTCTATTTCATCAAACAGAATAACCTGATATGGCCTTCTTCTTACTGCTTCGGTTAATCTGCCACCTTGCTCATAGCCAACATACCCTGGAGGCGCGCCAATTAGCTTTGAAACAGAATGTTTTTCCATATATTCTGACATATCAAAACGCAAAAGCGCTGATTGATCGTCAAACAGAAATTCAGCAAGGGCTTTTGCCAGTTCTGTTTTTCCAACCCCGGTTGGGCCTAAGAATAAAAATGAACCGAAAGGTCGATTAGTATCTTGCACACCAGAGCGAGAGCGCCTAACTGCGTTACTTATTGCTTCTATCGCACCTTTTTGCCCTATTACTCTTCTTCCTATTTCATTCTCCATGTTAAGAAGTTTTTCCTTTTCGCTGTGCATCATGTTATCAACTGGAATTCCTGTCCACTTTGAAACAATGTTTGCAATATCATCTCCAGTCACTTCTTTCTTTAAGAAACTATCAGTAACCTTTTCCTGATTTTTTAATTCATTCTCAAGCTGAGGGATCACACCATACATCAGCTCTCCTGCTTTTCCTAAATTTCCACTCCGCTGAGTCAATTCCAGCTCTTTTCTGGCGTTATCTAATTTTTCAACTGTTTCTTGTATTCTAGCTATTTTATTCTTTTCCATCTGCCATTTGCTGTTCAAGTCAGCAAATTTACTGTTTAGATTTTCGATCTCTTCATTTATCTTTTTTAAACGCTGTTTAGAATTTTCATCACTTTCTTTTTTTAGAGCTTCTGCTTCAATCTTTAGCTGTATAACCTTTCTCTCAAGTTCATCAATAACTTCAGGCTTGCTATCCATTTCAATTCTCACCCTACTTGCTGCTTCATCAATCAAATCAATTGCTTTATCAGGCAAAAACCTATCTGTTATATATCTATTGGACAACGTTGCAGCAGCAATTATTGCACCGTCTGTAATTCTTATACCATGATGCACTTCATATCTTTCCTTCAAACCCCTGAGTATTGAAATGGTATCAGTTTCAGTTGGTTGAGAGATAAACACAGGCTGGAAACGCCGTGCAAGTGCAGGATCTTTTTCTATATGTTCACGATATTCGTCTAAAGTTGTGGCTCCTATACAGCGAATTTCTCCACGCGCAAGAGCAGGCTTCAGCAGATTCGAGGCATCCATTGCACCACTTGTTGCTCCTGCTCCAACTAAAGTATGAAGCTCATCTATAAACAAGATAACTTTTCCCTCTGTTTTTGAAATTTCATTAATCACTGCTTTTAACCTTTCTTCAAATTCTCCTCTAAACTTCGTTCCAGCGATTAAGCTACCCAAATCCAAAGCTAAAACCTTTGCATCACGCAAACCAAGTGGCACATCGTTTGCAACAATTCTGTTTGCAAGCCCCTCGACTATTGCAGTTTTTCCAACACCAGGTTCACCTATCAGCACTGGATTATTTTTTGTCCGCCTCAGTGATACCTGCATAGTTCTTCTGATCTCTTCATCACGACCAATTACAGGATCAAGCTTGCCTTGCATAGCAAGCTCTGTAACATCTTTTGTATATTTCTTTGCCGCGTTTAATTTTTCCTCACTGTTTGGCGAGTCCGCACTGCTGCCTTTTCTCATTTCTGCAATAACTGAGTTCAGTTTTTGTGGAGTCACACCATTCTCTGCCAGAATTTTGCCTACAGTATCATCTTTTTGTACAATGAGGCCCTGCAGTAAACGCTCAACGGCAACAAACGAATCTTTATTCCTCCAAGCAATACCAATCGAATCTTCAAAAACTCTTGCTATTTCTTTTGAAAGTTGAAGGCCACCACTTCCTGGCCCTTCAATTACTGGCAACCTTTTTATTGCGCTATCCACAGCATCAGAAATACTTTGCACATTTCCACCACAAGCGTTTATCAAATCCTGAACTAAACCTAATTCATCCTCAAGCATTACTTTTAGTAAATGCTCAGGCATAAAAATCTGATGCCCAGCTCCCAACGCTTTCATCTGAGCACTTTGAATTAGACTTTTTGCTTTTTCAGTAAATTTATTTAAGTCCATAACACCAGTTAAATCCGTATTTGCTGATGTATATAACAACTGATTTCATAAATTTAAACCTAAAGTTGTTTATTGTTAGGTATGGTCTGCAAAAATTTAAAACTTTCTTAAGAACCTGTTTAAAATCTTCGTAAAGAGAAATGAAGGAGGACAATCATTTGCAAGCTGGTATTGAGTTTACGTTCGCAATTTTTCCACAATCGCCTACACTTTTCTAACCAAGCAAAAGAGCGCTCAACGATCCATCTCTTTGACAATACAACAAAGGTCACTGGGATCCAGAAAAAAGAATGATGTCATGAAAGTAGCCCCTATAATGTCATCCCAGTGCTCCTTTTTTTGTCATCCGAGTAGCCCCTTTTTTGTCATCCCAGTGCCTTGACTACTTGGATCCAGGAAACTTAACTCTACACCAAGTAAATGTACAATAAGAACTAGATTCC